>JAUMAI010000205.1:0-3794 GCA_032116775.1 Pirellula sp.
GAGCAAGGGCAAACTTGTAGGATAAGTTATGAGGACTTGTACTATAGGGTAGATACCGCGGAGATTCAAATTAAAAAGAGAGAGTGCTGTCTGTTTTTAAGTTTGCTGAGGCGTCGCTCGGTGTGAGACAAGGGGTGGTTAAGGAGCTTCAGGAAAAGGTTACTGAGATAGAGCTGACGCAGTTGTGGTTGATACTGTTGGCGACAGGCAGAAAGCCGTTGGCGATGTAGAGGTTCAATAAGTGGTAAGTTGAATAAGGTTTCGGCGGTTGGTTGCGCAGTATCTGAATGTGCCGAGGCGACGACCCTCACAATCCGTGTGACGGTGTTGCAAGGACGGTAGGGTGTCGCCTGAATCTCGAGAAAGGTTGGTAATCCTGAATATTTATTAGCGAGAACCGATGCGCAGTTTTACCGGGATTGACGTTGGGTTGCCGGCAGAGGTTGAGCGAAGATGAAAGTATCGGACTTGAGGCTGAACCCATGGTGCAGCGGTAATGAAAAACTCTCGTTCCTGTTGGCCATCAGGCAGGAGTAGGCCATTGAGTCCGATATTATCAACAAAGACTCCGTGGGGTAGATTTCTCCCGCAATCATCATTGCCGAAGGAAATCGGTCCACTTTGGCCATGGCGTTCGATACGAAGTTTGGCCGAGGTCGTTGTGCCTGGGAGTATGACAATTTCGATTTCTGGCGATTCGTTTGTTGCTGGTTGTATCGGTTCGATCATGACCATGATTTCTGGTTTGGCGTCGGCAGGTGCGAGGCGAAGTTTTAGTTTTTGGGGAAGTAGATGTTCCTTCTTTTCGCCATTGATGATACTGCTGGAAACAACGTCGACTTCGATACTTTCAGTACCTGGCGGTAGTGTGGCGTCCTTACCGGCGAAAATGGTTCCAAGAGCTTTGTTTTGCCCAGCTTCGATGGTCAGTGGTTGAGTGGCGATGAAGCCTGACGGCAGATTTTTAAGTTCAACATCGATTGGGCCATCGAAGCCGTCAATTCTCTCAGCAGTGAGGCTAAACTCACGTCCGCGATTGGGTTGCAGTGTAAGTTCAAGGCCATCTATTTTGACGTTGAAATCGGGAGCTGCTGGTCGCAGTGTGACTTCATATTTGTGATCGGGACTTCCGAAAGCTTGGCTATCTCGAATTCGCAGAAAGTAAGCACCATCTTTAGGGGCTGTAAATGTTAGTCGGGAATCTGATCCCAATTGGCGTTGACTGTCATCATCATTTTCGAAGTAAATCGGAAAGGTGGGGAGACCGTTTGGGATGGGTGATTGATTTGCGGCAAGTGGTTGGACGATATACGCCGGCGCGCCAAGCGCGTGCGCAGTAGGTGTGGTATCAAAAAAGGTGTACCGAGATCCATAGCCAGGATATACCTTAAAGCCGGAGTCGGGGCCGCGGGGATAAAGCCAGAGCTTAACCACTTCACCATCTGAGTAGAGGAATTCATTCAACTCCATCTCCTGCCATTTGTGGAGTCGGAAATCATCGATGGTTGAGCTGTCCTTTCCGCGGAAGGTGAAATAGCTTTCGCGAATTGCCTGAAGTAGGACTCGTAAAACTGGTTGACCATTCTCGTCGAGAATTTCGATTCGACTATCTAATGGCGATTTGTCTCGAGCTGCTTTGACCTCAGCGATCCAGGTTTCGCCTTGGCGAGCATTGAAACGGAAAAGATCTATATCTTCCGCACCAGTGGCGATATCGGATGTTGGTGTTGGAGCTACAGGATTGATCGTTCCACGCAGCTTGGCAGGAAGTTCAATAATGGTTGCTTCTGTTATTTGGTTATTGGGTTCACTTTCCTGGTAGTCCTGTGGAGCACGCTCAAGACTAACGGAAGATCCGGTAGTAACGGGTGTCGGCGTGCTTGCGGATGTTTCACCTGGCGGTAGCGTTTTGGTGAGTGTAGCTGGTCCCCGTTCAGGCAGTATCACGACTGCAGCGGAATCTGAAGTGAATTCGGCAGCTACAGGTGTTGATACTGGTTGATTAAGGGTGCCGACGAATTGTAGGTCTTTAGCAGTCCATTGCTTGACTTTTCCATCGTTACCGAGAGTAAGAATATTGCGACCATCGTTGTCGATGCGAATAGCGATTACAGCCGACTCATGTGCGAAACGTGCTTCTCTTGGAGGATTAATTATCGGTTGTGATTTGGAGAGGAATTCCCAGCGTCGGATTTTTCTATCTGCGCCACCGGCATAAATTGAAGTTCCATCTCGGCTAAAGCGAACGCTGTATTGCTCTTTTTCACCCTGTGAGAGTGTATCCAAGCGTTGTCCTGAAGAGACATTCCACAGTTTGATTGTTTCATCTGCGCTAGCTGATGCAAGAACTGTGCTAGATGGGTCGAAATCGAGATCGTAGATGGCGCCGTTATGGCCGGTTAGGGATTGAGTCGGTTGCTGAGTTTCCGCGTTCCAGATTTTGATAACTCTGTCGTAGCCCGCTGTAGCGATCCATTTCGAATCTGGTGATAAGGTAGCTGCGTAAAGAATGTCGTTGTGGCTTTGGATCCGTTGGGTAATGTCATTGCTGGTGAGGTCAATGATAATCAGTTCACCTCCAACGCCTTCTATGCCACCAGCCACAATCAGGCGATCGCCGCTTGGTGACAGGCGTAGGCTGGTTATTTTTCCTGTGAAGTCCTTCCAGTTGTAGACGTGTCTACCGGAATCAAGTTCGAGTTTTACGAGTTCCCCATGTCTGCCGGCGATTAGATGTTTGCCATCTGGCAAGGCAACAGCTGAGGTCCAGGGAGATTCCGTCTTAGATCGTCGGGAGATTGAAGGGGTTTTGATGCGACTGCGAAGAGGCTGCGGAGAATTGGAAACAAATGCCCCATTGTCAATCCATTTGGCGATGAGAGAAATCTCTTTGTCCGATGGTTGCGGTTCTTCATCGGGTGGCATTTTGGGCTCAGTTGATCCATTGATGAGAGTCACTAATTTGCTCTCTTGACTCTTGCCAGGAATGATTACAGTTCCCTTCGGTGTTCCCATGAGTAGAGATTCAGGAGTCTGAATAGAAAAATCTCCTTCAATCTCGTTTCCGCTGTGGCAATTGCCGCAATACTTTCGCAGCAGTGGCTCGATGTCACGCTGGAAATCAGGCGTGGATTCCTGAGCAAAAACGCTCTGGGAAATCAACAAGATGATCACGGCTAGGAGATAACAAAGGATAGTACGACACAAGAGTACTGCACTACTTTGATTCACAGCTGGCGCAAATAGAGATGTTGACGGAATAGCAGTCATATGGGAGCTAAGGGGGAATATGTGAATGCGGGAAGTGGCAGGTAAGATTGGTGTGGTTAATCCTATGCCGCATCCATCTCCAGGCACTAAGGGATTTTTGATTAGGCCGCTTCAGATGAGGGCCGGTGAGGGCAACATAGAATTTGCTTTTGATATTGATGGAGTAACTTCCCCAAGTGCCGACTTTACTCTTGTCCATCGCTTTACCCTTCCAGAAATTCAAGCCAGTTTGTGGCGACCTATTAGCCAATTAACTTCACCAAATCGCCTTCTTATTTACTTGTAATTATAAAAAGTATCAGTAAATAAAAATTAATGGTTTTAAGATTAAATTTAATATTTGTATGTTTAGGCTTGCAAATTATTGGTTGCGGGGCTTGGATTTGAACCAAGTACCTTCAGGTTATGAGCCTGACGAGCTACCAGACTGCTCCACCCCTCGATAATATTTATAACTATATCATTAAATCTAAAAATTAATAAATCATAATATGTATAATATTGAGTTACTAATATGTTATACT
>JAUMAI010000206.1:0-5761 GCA_032116775.1 Pirellula sp.
TACTCGGGGTCACACGGGAGAAAACATCAGCGCAGATTTCTACTGCCGTGTGCTGAGCCATTACGAACGACAAGTTTGATGAGGATTCCCAATAAGCGGCCCAATAAGCGACATCGTCACGAACAGGCGCACGACAACGTGTGTAGCCGATGCAACCGAAGCGACCTCAGGTCTTCACGGCGCGATCTCTATACACCCGTCCGCTCCTGAACAACGAATGCGCAAGCTTGTATACCTGGCGAACAGTATACACAAGCTCCTTTAGCAGACGATAGCTAAACAGAAAAACAGACCTTAACTCACAATCGCCTTAACAACTTCACCATGAACATCCGTGAGACGGTAATCACGTCCCTGGAATCGATAGGTCAAGCGAGTGTGGTCGAATCCTAATTGATGCAGAATGGTGGCCTGCAAATCATGAACATGGACCTTATCTTTGGCGACAGAGAATCCAAGTTCGTCGGTTTCGCCATAAGACATACCTCCCTTGACTCCTCCTCCCGCTAAAAACATGCAGTAGCAATCAGGATAGTGATCGCGTCCGAGCACATTGCCACCCGCGGTGCGTCCTTCCCGGAACGGAGTTCTTCCGAATTCACCACCCCACACGATTAAGGTCTCATCGAGTAAACCTCGATCTCGTAAATCTTTAATCAAGGCAGCGACCGGCTTATCCATGGTAGCGCATTTATTGGTTAAGCCATCGCGAATATCCTCGCCTGGACCGGTACCATGGAAGTCCCAGCCCCAGTCGAACAACTGCACATAACGCACACCTTGTTCCACCAAACGTCTAGCCAAGAGGCAATTGTTGGCCAAACTCGATGCGCCCGGTTTAGCACCGTAGCGTTCCAAGACCTCAGCAGGTTCTCGGGAAATATCCATCACCTCAGGGACTGACATCTGCATGCGAAAAGCGAGTTCGTATTGAGCGATACGGGTCGCCGTTTCGGGATGTCCCATTTCGGCAGCTTGCTTTTGATTCAATTCTCCGATCGCATCGAGCGTTAGACGACGCATTTGCCGATCCATACCTGGTGGATCAGAGACGTAGAGCACCGGATCCCCTTGTGAACGACATTGAACACCTTGGTAAACGCTCGGTAAGAAACCGCTTCCGAACGAGTTCTTGCCACCATTGGGCTGAACGCCGCTGGAAATCAATACCACGAATCCTGGTAAGTTTTCATTCTCGGAACCGAGACCATACGTCACCCAGGATCCCAGCGATGGCCTACCGGAACGTGGCGAGCCGGTATAAAGCAACAATTCAGCTGGGGCATGATTAAATTGCTCGGTAAACATCGATTTGATTACGCACATTTCATCAGCAACGTCATGAAAATGCGGAATCGCATCGCTCATCCAAGTCCCATTCGGGCCATATTGCCCGAACTTGCGCGGTGTACCTAACAACTTCGGAACACCGGAGGTGAATGCAAAACGCTTCCCTTTCAGGAATGAATCGGGACAATCTTGACCGGTGCGAGCGACAAGCTCAGGTTTGTAGTCAAAGAGGTCTAAATGGGGAGGCGAGCCTGTGAGATGAATATAAATGACACGCTTGGCTTTTGCCGCAAAGTGCGGTTGCTTCGGTGCCAAAGGGTTCACAACTCCCTTGTTATCCGCGTTGGTTTCGCTTCGGCTCTCTTGTTGCAACATCGCAGTTAGGGCAACAGCCCCCAATCCACCAGCAGCTTCCTTAAGGAAATGCCGACGCGTCTGCCAAGCAATTCGCTCTACTCGTGGATCATTTACGTTCTTTGTCATCGCAACCTCAAGCCTATTAGGCATCTCTCTTATCAACCGATCGTTTATTGTGAGCTGGCCCCAGCACGTCTTCGAAAGCCTTGCTTAACCAGCTTAGAAAACGTGCCATGCGGCGACATACATTACCGAAAACGCCTGACACTACCCTTAGCGGCGCATCAAAAACTCATCTAAATTCAAAATCGCATTGGCCACTGCCGTCCAGGCTGCCATATCGATCACATCCTGCCCATCTGCCACTGGACCCAGCGGTTCGGTCGCCAATTTTTTAGCTTCCTCGGGCCGCTCGCGCAGTAACACGATCGCTTTTTCATGCAGCTTCTTTAACACTTCCACTTCACTTGACTCGATAGTGCGACACAACGTCCGAGACAGTGCGAATTCGATCTTGGCTTCAGGTGACTCCCCATGCTTTTGCATCTCTCGAGCTAGTGCTTGGGCAGCTTCGATGTACACAGGATCGTTCAAAGTTACCAAGGCTTGCAGCGGTGTGTTGGTTCTCACACGTCGCAAGGTACACACTTCACGATTAGGAGCGTCAAACGCACTCATCGATGGATAAGGATTAGAACGACGCCAAGTTGTATACAAACCACGACGATAACGGTCATCTCCCGCGCTGGTCGTCCAGTCGGTACTCGAACCAAAAGCGGCCGACAAACCAAGCGCTGGCTGAGGTGGCTTCACAGGCGCACCATGCATCTTCGGACTCAGCAGTCCAGCGACGGCCAACGCTTGATCGCGAATGGTCTCGGCAGGTAAACGGAACCGTGGTCCTCGTGCCAACAAGCGATTATCTGGGTCAAGCTGAGCTAGTTCCTGACTGACTTTTGAATTTTGCCGATAAGTGGCACTCATCAAGATCGTCTTTAGAAGCTTCTTCATATCCCAACCGAGGTCCATGAATTCCACCGCCAACCAATCCAGTAGCTCGGGATGCGTTGGCAGGTCGCCTTGCGATCCAAACTCTTCTGCGGTGGCCACCAGCCCAGTACCAAATAACTGTTCCCAGTATCGATTGACGGTCACCCGAGCGGTCAGCGGATTATCGCGTGACACAATCCAGCGAGCCAACGCCAATCGATCCTTGACAGGTTCACCACCGGTTTGAAAAACGGCTGGAATCGCGGGCTCAACCTCTTCACCGAGATCCATAAAATTACCTCGATGTTGTAGCAGTGTCTTGCGACGACGCTCCGAGGCAAGCTCGCGCATAATGGGAACTGTTGTGCTCGGCTTCAACGCAGCAAATTCTGCCTCATTAGCCTTAACTCTGTCGCGTACGGTTGCTAATTCCGGAGCGATGGTGAGATAGAACTTCTCCAATTCCTGACGCTGCTGGTCGCTTCGCTCTCCCTCAGCAACTTGAATAATCGCCTGGACATTAGCAGGAACAGAGGCCCATTTAGCCACTTCTACATCGCCGGTAATCGCCAAACGGAATCGACCAAGAATATGCTGCGTAAAGGGCGATTGTTGCAACAACCTCACACGTAATCGACTACCGCTCTTGAGCTCAACGGGCTCACCGGCAATCAACGTCACTCGATGATCGCGACCAGGAGCTCCTCCAACAGCCCATCCTTTCTTCGGATCGAGAGGTTTGGCAACCAAGGACGTCGCATTGAAACCATCTTGGTTGAAGGTTGCGAAGGCGGACACAAATCTTACCGGCACGGTACCGTCGATGCTCCAAGTCATCTCAGGCTTGGCTGTATCGTCGATACTCTTTTCCCAAACCGTTCGGCGTTGATCATCTAGAATTTTAACGACCGCCCCTTTGAGTCGCTGAGAAATTGCCTCTCCACCATCGGTTCGATTCCAGATAGCCAGACGTTCAATCGGTTGTGGAGTTCCTAAATCGACTTCCCACCATGGGTCTGCTTCATTGGTATCGGAGTGGGTAACGGAATTGGCTTCGAAGTAGTTACCATTGGTATTGCCGTCGATCGCTCGCTGGGCAACTCCGTCATGCGATGTGCTACTCTGAGAAGCAGTTCCCCGCTTAGCGACATTCGCCCCCTTGGAGAAGACTTCAACTTCTGCCAACGATAGAATCCTATTGGCACCTGGGAGTTCAACCCGCACATATTTTCCAGTGGTGCCGGCCTCAGCAGTCGGGACAACCGTCGCTTGAACTTCGCTCAAAACAAAATTACCACCGCTCCACCCTGGACCTTGCCCAGGCAGCGCGGGATCAGCTAACGCTTCGAGGCTTACTGCGGTCAATTGCTTTAGACCAGCTTCTTGCAACTTTGCTAGGTCCAGCTCCACTTCGAAATTATCTGTCCCTGCCCCCGATGCGCTGCGAACGATTGAAGCTTCAGGCTCAATCGTCATCGTTACACCTGCCTCGCTACTGGCAGCAACTACGCTCGGAATGGTCCAGTTGGGTTGGCGTGGTAAGGATAATTCCCATTGTTTGAGAGAGGTTGCAAGCTCAGGCGTCATGATGCCCAGCGTGCGACGATCTTCATCAAGCAGCTGCTGCAATTCTTTTTGACGGGCTCGCTGCTCTTCGCTCCATACTTGATGGACTGGGGATTCGTCCCCACGATCAGCATCCTCGGTATTATTAAAAATCGCAAATGACTGAAAATACTCTTTCTGACTTAATGGATCGTATTTGTGGGTATGGCATTGTGAGCAGGCCATCGTGGTTCCCATCCAAACCGCAAAGGTTGTGTTTACACGATCGACGATGGCAACATTGCGAAACTCTTCATCGTTGGTCCCACCTTCGTTATTGGTGAGAGTGTTACGATGAAAAGCGGTGGCAATTAACTGCGCATCGGTTGGGTTCGGCAAGAGGTCTCCAGCCAGTTGCTCGATCGTAAATTGATCGAATGGGATATTGCGATTGTAGGCATCGATAACGTAATCGCGATAAGCCCAAATTGTTCTCGCCGGGTCATCGGCATAGCCAGCGGAGTCCGCATAGCGTGCCAAATCAAGCCACATCCGAGCCCAATGCTCTCCATAGGCCTCTTTAGCTAAAAAACGATCAACCATCTTCTCGTAGGAATTAGGTGACTGATCCGCGATAAACTCTTGGACTTCGCTCCAAGAGGGAGGTAGACCAGTGACATCCAAGGCGACTCTCCGAATCAACGCATACTTATCGCCTTCGCTTTGGGGCGTTAACTTCTCATCGCGCAGACGTTTTAGAACAAATTGATCGATTGGGTTCTTCGCCCAAAATTTTTCAACATCCGATGTCGAGGAGGGGACTTCAGGTCGCACTGGCGGAATGTAGGACCAGTGCATTGAAAAAGGTGCACCTTGCTCGATCCAGGTTGTTAGCAGGCGCACCTCATTCTCGGTCAATCGCCTACCCGCCTCGGGTGGCGGCATCACTTCGCCCTCCTCCTGACTTAGCACCCGGCTTATGATCTCACTCTCGGCAGGCTTTCCATCAACCACTGCGAAATGTCCACCGAGGTCTTCACGCAAACCGGTAGGGGTATCAAGTCGCAAGCCATGAGCTCCGCCTCCCTGTCGCTCCTCCTCGTCAGGACCATGGCAACGAAAACAATGGTTGGAAAGGATGGGACGTATGTCGCGGTTGAAGTCCAGCTTGGCGGACGATGTTTGCCCTAAGAGATTCTGTTGGCCATCCAGGCAAGCAATAATCGACAAGCAAGCCAATATGAGCGATGCATTTTTCACAGAGGCTGTCTGCAAAAAGGAGTGCCGCATAGGGAATGTCTCAGTGAGGTGGGAATGTAAACGGGAGGATCAACTGCCCAAGGGGCTGAAAACTCAAAAAGACAACGAGCTTGGACGCCGCTGCCTTATTAAGGCATTATAGTCTATCCACCGATGGAACTACTACCAGATTGTGGCAAACCCAGCATACCTTGGGGGTAAGATAAGCATTTTCTTACCATCGGTGGCAAGCAAGACCAGCAACTCGGAGGCGAAACACAACTGAAATGAACCATTCCGGAACAATTTCCGTTCGCCACAACTTCTCGGAGTAAACCGC
>JAUMAI010000207.1:0-280 GCA_032116775.1 Pirellula sp.
GATGGTTCGCAGGATCGAACGCATCAAGGTCCAAATACTATCTTCGAATTGATAATACGAACGTCGAGCTTGTTGGTATTCGATCAACGCTTGTCGATATCGGTTGCGTTCTTGTAGTCGCGTGATTGGAGCGTCCCACTGTAAACCGACTCTGAGTCGACCAGTGGAGCTGCTGAAGTCCAGTGGATTATCACCGCGATTCTGAACGTCGCCACTGAAGACGACATCCAAATAGCTTTCCAAATCGTCCGCTACCAATTCAATGGCTCGCCAGCTGTTT
>JAUMAI010000207.1:290-3236 GCA_032116775.1 Pirellula sp.
GGCTCTAGATCAACATCGGGTAAAGAAACCGTTTCAGTGCGGGCACGTGCTTCGATCAGCTGTAACGCAAGGACATCTTCTGCCAAAGCTGCGATGAGCGATTGGCTTTCAAAAATCGCTTTGTCACGAATATTCTCGAATTCCTGTTTCGGTGTGGCAGCGGCTCCTTGATCGCTCGCTAGGTTGGCAATCTCGCCATCTAAGGTTCCAATCCGAAGTCCATACTGAGAGATATTTGAGCGTAAGCGATCTAATTCGAGTTCTAGTTTGGCTGGTAGTTCCTCGATTTCTTTGGTGTTGAAGAGTTCAACATCGAGTTCTGGTTTGGGAAGGAGCGTGCACATCATCTCCTTTTCGCTTTCGTAGGTCTGTTGCAGCTGTTGAAGTTGTTGCATTCTGCGGGGCAGCGATTCGGCCAGCTTAGCCAAATCTTCTTCAATGCGTGGAATATCTTCCTGTAGCAACTTGTCGTTGATACCCTGCAGAGGAGTCAGTTTTTCTCTCAACGAATTGAGTGAAGTGCTGACCTCAGGAGTACGTACCAAGGTGCGATAGGATTGCAGTGTTTGCGGATCCTGTTCTTCTTGGCTAAGGCCCAGCAGTTCGAAATTAACACGGCCCACACCATCTCGAATCGCGGAAATCTGATTGCGTTGATCCTTCAGTTCCGTGCTGATCAATTGGAATTGAGAGAGCATCGGGTCGCTGAGTTCGACACAGATGTATGGTGGTAAGCCCATCGTCCGCTTGAACCCATCGAGTTGTTGCTCGAAAGCTGCTTTGGAATTGATCAAAGAACTTTGGGCCGAGAACAAGGCTTGTTGGGCCTGAGAGACTTGTAATTGCTGACGCGGAATAGTTTCCTGTGTGGCAGGAATCGTGGTGAGTAATTCGCGCAGCGTATCTTCCAATCTCAGCAAGTTATCTCGCAGTCGCGAGACGTTTTCTTCTTGGTTTTGGATTTCCAGTTGGCTTTGCAGCAAGCCGATAAAGCCACCCGCAGATGGTACGCCGCTATCGGAGCCGGTACCAAAACCACCTCCACCACCTCCGGCTAGCCGACCGAATCCACCACCAAGTCCGGTAAAACCTTCGAGACCTGCACCGCCGAAGACACCACCGCGACGAGAGGGACCTTGATCGGCTCCCCTTCCGGTTACCACTTGTAGATAAAAACCGCGACGATATTGTTCAAATGCCCGAACGTTGGCGAGCAAAGTTCGTTCCGCTAACGTCAAGCGTTCGAGCACAACATCGCGTCCACCTTGACGCAACAATGGCTGGATCAAAGCGAAGTCAAGAACTGTGTTCGCTGATTGATTATCAGGTCCTGCAAGTTGCCATGTCAGCGAGTTCGCAAAGCCGACGATCAAGTCAGCGCCAGTTGCGAATTTTCGTTGCATGGAAAAGGGACGACGTGCACGACTGTAAGTACCTAACAAAAAGCGAGAACTACTCTCACCTGATGCGGTACGATCAGGGCCATCGGCGACATAGTCCACCTGAGCACCTGCGAAAAATTGAGTATCTAAAAGAAAACGCTCTGTGCTGACGTCAAGAGCTGACAGGTAGAGTGTTTCAAGGTTCTGTTGATAGTTTGGTGAGTGAAGCAAAGCCAAACGCACAGCATCATCTGCATTTAAAACCAGAACCCCTCGTTCATCCAAGGGTAGCGTTGCCCACCAATCTGGATTTTCAGAGGTGTTGGTCATCCCATTGGCTTTCCAGAGTGGATAGCCTTTCTTGCCATCTACGATCTCCATATAACGTGCCGAAGCTGGATCATCTTCTGGCATTGGGGGACGATCGGGATTGAATGGGTCGAACATGCGCGAACGTCGGTCGACATTGATTCTTAAACGACCATTCACTTCGCCAGAGTCGCGTTGCTTTTGGTCAATCAGCGAATAGGCCTCGCGATCGGCTGTCGAGCGATAATTACTACGATGGCAGCCGGTAAGTGACAAGCCACCTGATAGTAATGCCAAGGTGAATGGCAGGGAGTACCTCACCCGTTTAAGCAATTTGGCTGCCCAGCGGTCTCGGGTGTTTGATGTCGGCAGAGAAATCTCGCGTCGTAACGCTGTGACTTGATTCTCGTGGTGGGCACCGGTGCGTTGTCGAAGCATGGTTCTTAGCATCCTTGCTGGGCGTTGTTTCGCAGATCATCGAGAATATTTCTCGAAGGTACTGCGAGCATTGCGTGGAACTGCCGGAACATTGAGCGGTTAAGCTGCGTTCAGCGGGGTAGGTCCATCTCGGGGCTGGCGCTGTTTGGGACAGCGTTGTGAGGCCAAACTTCACTGCCTCCCTTGGTGTGGGGGGGTGGTTGGGGCTTTGGCTTAATCGATTTTTCGGGTTATTCCGGTCGGGATCTTTATATCGATCTTGGTAATTTGGTCGAAGATTGACGATTTTGCGGAATATGCCATCCAAACGGGGGCCGAAAAGCTTCGGTAACCGCTTAAGTCGAGCAATTCGAGAAGCGATTGCTTGACACCCTAAAACTCCCAACTTACCATCGAAACTGGACTTGCGTTCGGTGCTCGATTCTTTTCCCTGGTTTTCGCTGAGAATTTTTGGAACCGAAACGTTCCGTTTCAGTGCTTTTTACTGCAGAGCCCGCCATGGATTTGTTTGGAATCTTATTCCTCGTTTTTCTCGTCATCGCAGTTTTCGCGTTCGGCTTTTTCCTATTCAAAGCTGCAGCGAGCTGGGGTTGGTTGCATTCCATCTTAATCGTGCTGCTGCTGTTGGAGTCAGGGGCGTTTTTGATGGCTTCGGCAGGCGTTCTTTACCGCCGCGGCGGTTGGATTCGTCTTCACGATTCGCTAACCAAACGAGTTGCCGATGCGGAAAAAGAAACAGTCGATCTGAAGTATGGTGATTTGACCAATCCAGTGATCAAAGGCGCTTTCTTGGATGCAGCTGGGCCCGTTGATGTAG
>JAUMAI010000207.1:3246-12290 GCA_032116775.1 Pirellula sp.
GACCAATCCAGTGCAGGACATCACCAAGTTATTCCCTTTGCAAAACGCACTAGGACGACTGACGCTTGACCGTGGTCGAGTTTGGAATGGCGCTACGGTCGTGCAAACCCAAGGCAATGCAGTTCAGTTGAGTCTCGCTGCTGCAGTCGTTGCTCCACCTGCAGAAGAAGGTGCTGTTGCTGATCCAAACAATCCGAACCCTGCTCCTGCAGCAGCTGTTCCTGCCGGCGATTCGTTGCGACCAGACACCGTGGTGTATGCATTCTCCGAAGTCCAAGATGAAGTGGGCCGTTTCTTACCCAAAGGCTATTTGGGCGAGTTTGTTGTTACCGACAACGCAAATGGCACGGTGACACTAACGCCAACGCTTCGTTCTCCTCAATACGATCGGTTGGTCGGCCAAGCAAATCAGTGGTCTTTGTATGAACTGATGCCACTGGATAGCCACGATGCATTTGCCGAAGTCGGATCGGTAGGTTCGGAAGATGAACTCTTCGGTCGTATGGACGCTGAAAAATTAAATACCGGGTTTGCTAACCTGCCTGAGTCGAGTCGAGCTGCACTCATCGATAGCTACACTCGCGATGGACAAGCTGCCAATGAGAATGACCCACCCGATGTCGTTTGGGAGCGAATCGAGTTCACCAAAGATTACTCTCTCGATGTCGATAGCTTGCAAGTGAGCACTGCTTTGGACGGTGGATATTACGATGACGATGGTCGTACGGTTGACGCTCGCTTGAAACGTGGTGAAGGTAAAGAGCGGGTTGAATTCAAGGCTGGAGATCAGGTGGATTTCGTATTCCAGAAAGCTGAGGAACTGATCAGCCAAGATGTCGCTAAAGTCATCAAACGTTACTATGTTCGCACCTTGAATGACTACGATGACGGTTTCCGTATTCTCGATCGACGCCAGTTTGATGTTACAGAACGGATTGCGTATATCCAACGCGAGTCAGCGATTTTGGCAGAGTCCAATCGAGTCGGTGGCGAGCAGATCCAGTTGCGTCAAGTTGAGATCGCCAACCTTCAGAAGGAGCAGGCTCAATACGGCAAGGAATTGGAAGTGGCGAACAGCGAAGTGGCTCGATTGACCGAAGACCTGCAGAAAACTCGCACTCAACTCAGCGAATTGTTCCGAACCAATCAAGCTCTTTATGGGCAGATTGTCACCGAGAGTGAACGGTTAAAAGAACTTGCAGGACCTGGTTTGGCAACCGTTGAGGGAAGCAATCCCTAAAGTAAATTAATCATCGCGTCCGATGAAAGGCTCTCATGTCGACAGTGACCTGAGAGCTTTTTTTATGCGCCGATGGAGACTCGAAAGTCAGTAGTTTGGCAACGGATGAGGTATTTCGTATCTGAAGTACATCCGTTGTCTGGCAAACTGCCGAAAAACATTCGTTTGGGGAGTAGGGATGACGGCTATGCAAAATATACAGCCGACGATTGCAGTAGGTACTGTCTCGGAAGTCACCGCTTTTCCAGAAGGTCGATATTCAACACACATTCTTCTCATCGATTTTGGTGAACGCATCGGAGTCAAGAAATCGCTGGCAAGGTTAGCACCTAACTATGTCGGTGAAGAGATTATTGGAAAGCAGGTACTCGCGATAATCGATTTGGAGCCGAAGCAAATCGGCCGCCATATGTCAGAAGTCCTAACATTGGCTGTGCCGGACGAGCAGGGCAATGCCATCCTCATAACGCCAGAGCGATCAGTACCCAATGGTGGTTTCATGTACTAACACGACATACAAGACAGTGTGATATTTGCGTTAAGCAAGGGACGGTACATGGTCGCTTCGAAATAATTACAGCAACAGACGTATCGATCAGTGTTGCAGATAGTTCAGGCTTACGACCGAGTTTGGATGATGGCTCGGTCTCGTAATAAATTCAAAACTTGGTTTGCCAAATCCGCGATAGGTTGGCGACCATCCAGATGTAATTCTGGTGCTTCAGGTGGCTCGTATGGGTCGGTGATCCCCGTGAAGTGACTGATCTTACCTTGTCGAGCTAATTGATAGAGTCCTTTGGGATCACGCTGTTCGCAGACCTCTAATGGTGTGTCGACGAAAACTTCCAGGAAGTCCCCTTCTCTACCGCGACCGCAAACCCACTGCCGAACGCGATCTCTATCGCTGCGATAAGGACTGACAAATGCAGTTAAGACAATCAAACCAGCTTCAACCAGCAATTGACTGGTGGCACCAACGCGACGAATGTTTTCTTGACGATCCTCTGCGGAGAAGCCCAAGCCGAATCGAGTTGCAAAGGGCTTACCGTAGATTGGCTCAAGGATTTGAGGCGTGGCGCACAGGCCGTGGCGAATGTTGTCGCCATCTAAAAGAAAGGTATGGGTTTTCAGTTGATAGAGCTGTGCTTCAACGGCGTTGGCTAAAGTGCTTTTACCGCTACCACTAAGACCGGTAAACCACACCACGCATCCTCGCTGGCCCATCAGTTGTTGGCGTTCTGTCCGCGTGATGGATTGTTGATGCCAAACGACGTGAGGATTGTTTTCGCTCATTGTTATTCCTAAAGACAACGATGTTAAGGCAAGGTTGGTTTTTTTAAACGATATGATTGCAAAGGCTCAAGCGAGTCCCGCAAGTTCACACAATTGAGCACGAACCACCGACTGAGGGCAACTCCACACCAAAAAGAAGAGAGCTTCGCGACACCATCTTCCTACAGGATGGCCATCGACAAACCCAGCACCCTTAGCGGCGGCTAAAGCGGCCTGTGTCGAACGCAGTACAAGGCTGTTGGCCTGTTGACGAACTTGATCAAGCGAGATCTCGGTAGCTCCTTTTTCAAGTTCGACCAAGGCAACAAGTTGATTCCGTAATTCGCTATGCAACTCGTGCGCGGCCATTGCGAAGTCGGCTCGCTTTTCTCCCTGCTCTAATAAATAATCTATCGCTCGACCCGCTAGCCCGAGCGCTAAGATCGAAGTATGCAGCCCCCCTGGCCCGCTGCTTCCCAGCTTGAGGACCTGTTCACAAGGTCCAGCAATCACGTCGTCAAAATCGACATCAACATTGTCAAAATCAACCCGGTCGGTACAGCTTCCGGATAACGCGAGCAAGGCTTGCCCTGTTCCACAGTGGACGCCGGGTTGGTCGGTTTTAACGAGTCCCAGAATTTGTTGACCATCTACCGTTGGGGCGGCAATAACAAGCAACTGCGAATGAGCCGCACCGGTCACCCAGGGGCTGTAGCCGTTGAGTCGATAGCCGTTGGCGATTCGGGTAGCTACCAAGGGAGGTGTCTGTACATGCTGTCGACTAGTGGTGAGGTGGGAAATACCGACGGTCGTCCATGTTCGGCCCGTGGCGAAAGAATCTCCCCAGGCAGCCCAATGTTGAGCCGATGCATGGCTTTCTAATCTGCGGATCGCAGCGTGCCATTGAGTTAGGACAAACGCGGTGGTAAGGCAGGCCTTGGAGAGTTGAAAATAAACAGCTAGTTGTTGTTCTCCCGTCCATCCCAGTCCCCCATTGGGATGGCTTATGAGACCTGCGAGGACATTTGCTTTAGCTAGCACCTGTAAAGATTCACTTGGCCAAGTGTGAGCTTTTTCTGGGAGTGAGCTAAAACGCTCAATCTCGGCTTGCCAGATTCCCAGCGGGCTACAATACCTCGAAAAATGTTCAAAAATGTCCACAGCACTTGGCTCCCAGCAAAATACGAGATTCCGTTATATTACCTTATCTCCATACATTCGGCAGCCTCTCTCGACACCTGACCCACTTCCCTGAGTTTGCATCAAGTCCAAGTCGTTTTCGCGCCGAATCGCACGATACACAGGTTTGACCAGTACGGAATAGAGCGACACGGAGTAGTTTGAGGCTCAAGATCACATGGATGTGACGGTTAGGTGATTTGAGCCAAGTGTACGCTTTACATGGGCATACGCAGATTTTTCTCTTCGTTCTCAACGATCGAAGATAACCAAACTCAAGCCATATATGCATCGCGAAGGAAGATCATGACACAACTTGAGACCGCTGTTCGAAACGAATTGAACTCATCGAGCGGGAATGAAGTGGGCGCGGACCAGTTGTATACCAAGTGTATGTCGTTAGCTCAGAACTTGTGGTGGTGCTGGCATCCAGAAGTTGCCAACATCTTCCGCGACATCGACCCAATTCGATGGAGGCAATTAGACCATAATCCGATCGCTTTGCTTCGCGAGTTCACTGCGGAGCGTTTGTCGATTCGCGCCAGCGAAATGGTCCTCCACTCAAGAGTCAACTACGCCTATCGGCGATTGCAGGAGTATCTTGATTCGCAAAATACATGGGCGAGCACGCAAGCTGGTGTTCTAGGTGCTAAACCGGTCGCCTACTTCTCAGCCGAATTTGGGATGCATGAATCGGTTCCAATTTACTCCGGTGGTCTCGGTGTTCTTTCGGGAGACCATATCAAAAGCGCAAGTGGTCTTGGGGTCCCGTTAATCGGTATCGGCCTGTATTACTCCCAAGGTTATTTCAAGCAACACTTGGATGACGAGGGTTACCAACGCGAAGAGTATATCGAGACCAAAGTTGAGAACCTGCCTATCGTTCCAGCCTTGGGTGCCGATGGCCTCCCAATCATGGTGTCTATCGACACTCGCAATGGCAGATTGATGGCCAAGGTTTGGTTGATGAATGTTGGCAGAATCAAACTGTATCTGCTCGATTGCAACGTGGAAGGGAACAAGCCAGAAGATAGGGAATTAACCAGTCGGCTATATGGTGGTGACGAACGGACTCGTATTCGACAGGAACTTGTGTTGGGGGTTGGTGGCGTCAAAGCTTTACGAGCCCTGGGCATCTATCCGGGAGTCTATCACCTCAATGAAGGCCACAGTGCATTCGCCGCTTTGGAAGTGATTCGTGAGCGGATGCATGATGACGGTCAGACTCTCGATGATGCTTTACGTGAGGTAGCTAGATCGACGGTCTTCACAACACATACACCAGTGCCGGCCGGACATGACCGCTTCGACGCGGTGATGATTGAAGAGCATCTCGGCCCACTGCGCGATGCACTGGGGATTTCGGCAGAGCATTTGATGAGCTTGGGACGTGTACATCCAGATGACCACACCGAGTCATTCTGCATGACCGTTCTAGCGCTCAAGCTTTCTCGACGCGCGAATGCTGTTAGCCAATTGCATGGACATATATCGC
Organism: Pirellula sp.; assembly: GCA_032116775.1. Lineage (GTDB taxonomy): Bacteria > Planctomycetota > Planctomycetia > Pirellulales > Pirellulaceae > JAFLCP01. The sequence goes on from JAUMAI010000207.1 coordinate 8,433, forward strand.
GACGGATGTGGCAGACACTATGGCCTGACCGTACCGAAGAAGAAATTCCGATTGGCCATATCACGAACGGCGTCCATATCCAAAGCTGGTTAGCTTGGCAAATGGCTCAGTTGTACGATCGACATTTTCCAGCCGGTTGGCAGTCTCGCATGGGTGAGCCTGAAGTGTGGCAATACATTCATCGAGTCGATCCAGGGGAATTGTGGGAAACCCACAATGCTCTTAAGAATCTGCTGATCGCGTTTGTACGTCGTCGAGTAAGTCGCCAATCGCGTCGTCGAGGTGAAAGCGATGATATTATCGAAGCAGCTCGCAACTTGCTCGATCCTAACATTCTCACCATTGGTTTCGGTCGACGTTTTGCAACGTATAAACGAGCCAATTTGATGGTCTCGCAGGTGGATCGCATCGCATCGCTGCTGAGCGATTCATCTCGCCCAATTCAGATCGTGTATGCAGGTAAGGCGCATCCGAAAGATGAGCCAGGCAAGCGATTTATACAAGAGATTGCTAACTTGCGACATGATCCAGTGTTCAAGGGCAAGATTGCCTTCATCGAAGATTACGACATCAATGTTTGCCGACATTTAATCCAAGGGGTTGATGTCTGGTTGAACAATCCACGACGGCCATTGGAAGCTTCAGGTACCTCGGGACAAAAGGTTGTCCTTAATGGAGGTTTGAACTGCTCCATTCTGGATGGATGGTGGGCCGAAGCATACGATGGCCGCAACGGATTCGCGATTGGCAAGGGTTACTCGCATTCCAATGATGCAATCACTGACAAACGCGACGCTGAGTATCTCTATTCTGTTATCGAGAATGAGGTCATTCCAACCTTCTATGATCGAGATCGGGATGGTCTTCCACGTAAGTGGATCAAGATGATGATGAATTCGATCAGTACGCTCGCTTGGCGTTTCAGTGCTCATCGTATGGTGATGGACTATACTCGCCATGCTTATGTTCCAGCGGCGGGTGGTTTGTCGTGTGATATGCCATTCCATGGTTAAGCGAAACTGAACTTCGCGATCTGGGCAGCAGCATCGCGGGCGTTTAACATCCAGAGATCAACTCGGCCCAAGATGGGCCGAGACTCTGGCTGGTGTAGAGAACCATGTTTGATAAATAAAAAAGGGCTACATCATCAAGCGGTGATGTCGCCCTTTCTTGATTTTACAGCACAGCTTTCCTGTAATCGCCTGCTCCGGCCACTGCTGTCACAACTGAGAGTGAGACAGTTACGAAGGAACGAGCTGCAGGACAACCGTTAGGCTTGTGGTTCGGTCATACTCATCGGATCGAGAGCTTTCGTCAGCACATCCTCGGGTAAAATATTCTGTTCGAGACAGAGTTGACGAATCGTCTTTCCACTGGCAAACGCTTCTTTGGCGAGCTTAGCTGCTTTTTCGTAGCCGATCAGTGGGTTCAGGCTCGTAACCATCGATAAACTTTGTTCTACCGAGGCCTCGCAAGCGGTTGGGTTGGCTTCTAGGCCGTCCATGCAGAATTCGATGAAGGCACGACTGCCGTTAGCGAGCAAGTGAATGCTTTCGAGAGCTGCATGACCCATCACGGGCATCATGATGTTGAGTTGGAAGTTACCACCCGAGGCACCGGACAGTGTTACGGTCGCGTCATTACCAATAACTCGTGCGCAAACTTGCATGAAGCTTTCGCACATGACTGGGTTTACTTTGCCTGGCATAATGGAACTGCCTGGTTGACGGTCTGGTAGGATCACTTCAAAGAAGCCACAGCGTGGTCCGGAGCCGAGCCAGCGAATATTGTTCGCGACATTGAAGAGTGTCATTGCGATGGTCTTCAAGCTTCCGTGGGCATCGACCAAGGCGTCGCGTTGAGCGTTCGCTTCGAAGTGGTTGACTGCTTCGATAAATTTGATGCCTGTCTTATTCGCCAATTCCGCGGCCACCCGCGAACCAAATTCTGGGTGGGTATTGATTCCACTACCAACAGCAGTTCCACCTACTGGCAGTTCACAAACAGCAGCCATCGCCTGTTTGGCTCGTTCAATTGAGAGTTCAATCTGGCGTGCAAAGCCACCGAACTCCTGTCCCAAGCGAAGTGGGGTAGCATCCATGAGGTGAGTGCGGCCAATTTTGATGACCTTATCCCACGCTTGTGCTTTAGCCGCCATTTGGGCATGAAGTTCTTTTAGAGCTGGGATTAGCTGATTTTGGATTTCCATCGCCACGGCGACGTGAATCGCAGTGGGGAAGGTATCGTTTGTGCTTTGTCCCATGTTTACGTGATCATTGGGATGGATAGGTTTGGCAACTGCAAAACGGTCTCCTCCCGTCAACTCGATCGCCCGATTGGAGATCACTTCATTGACATTCATGTTGCTGGAGGTTCCCGAGCCGGTTTGAAAAACGTCGACTGGGAATTGATCAGCAAATCCCCCTTCAGCCACTTCCAAACAGGCTTTCAGCATGGCAGCGACTTGCTTATCATCCAGACGATTCTTGCCGCTGTTTGTCAGCTTGCCCAGGTCGCGATTGGCAACACCGCACGCATACTTAACAAGACCCATGGCACGAATCAAAGCGGCAGGTAATCGCCAGCCAGAGACTGGAAAATTTTCTACCGCTCGTTGTGATTGGGCTCCGTAGTATGCTAAGGCGGGAACCTGGACATCGCCCATCGAATCGTGTTCAGTACGAAATTCACTCATTAAGCTCACCGTTTCAAATTGGCTGCGGAAATGTCGTAGCAATATCAAGAACGGGAAACATTTTAAGCCTTTTCCGCACGTTGGGGAGGGCGCGTCTAGAGCTGATAAACCTGAGAATCTATCAATACTTGGATCGGAGACTCCTCTTCGAGCAGAGGTCGCAATAATTCGCGATTTTTCTCTACAAGTTGGAAATACTGCTCGCTAAATCGTTCGACAATTTGGACCGATTTGAGCTGTTCTTCTGAAGCCGTCGAGTCGACCCATTTGTCCTGTTGCCAGTAAAAGGCTCGGTCACCTGCCTGACGCACTCGGCTGACCGGGAAATCGGCCGTTTTAGGGCTCCCGCCCGGAACAACTCCCAGTCCCCCTGGTTGTCCACCGGCTGCCACGCCGGCATTGGGTGCAGCAGCCTGTTCGGCAAGTCTCTGTGAGAGTTGTGTATCTCCCAAGTTAGAAGCTCGGCCTTGCATCGACTTCAAGCCACGTTGGGCAAAGGCATCGGATCCCGCTTGCTGTTTAAGTCGCTCAAGATTGGTAGTCGTGAGCGCATTATTGCGTTCTAAGTTAAATCGTGTGGCAGGCTCTTCGGCTAAGAATGCTGTGTAAGGTGTGATGATGCCGTAACGCTGTGATAGTTCAATCAACTCGCGCACCAATGGCTCACGACTCCCCTCCAAATCAATCTCGTCAATGATTGCTGCGACTCGACGCGTTGCCCATAGTGCTGCAATGTAGGAATGTCCGCTCCCGGTCGAGTTCTCCAGCTTAACTGTCTGTTCAAACTTCATTGCCTCCTGACCGAGCTTCCCTTCAATTTGCAGTTTTCCTTCGAAGTCTTTCTGATACCTGCCTAAAAGTGTGATTTGGTCGCCAGAGAAAAGGTCTTGTACTTTGGCGGGATAGATTTGACGAAATCCGTCGAACACGCTGCCGTCATTTTGCAAGGCTTGCCAGCGAACATCGGCTAAGGCGATTTGACCGATACGGCTGTAGAGTTTCGAAACCGCTTCTTCAATATTCTCTTGTGGAGCTACAAGAAAAGTCTGTCCAAAACAATCGCGGCTCAGTTGATCTAGCAGTCGGCTGTTGACGTCAGGTCCAACACCGAAGGATAGAACTCGAGCTCGATTCTTGTTCGCTGTCGTCGCATGCGAAACGAT
>JAUMAI010000208.1:0-5126 GCA_032116775.1 Pirellula sp.
AATCCTGGAACTTGATCGTGGGCGACTGCTGGACTGGGAATGCGATTACACGACCTTTCTAAAACGCAAGGCGGATGTTCTTGCGGCTGAAGAGAAACAGCAAGCTCTATTTGACAAGCGTCTAGCCCAAGAAGAGGTCTGGATTCGGAAAGGTGTTGAAGCTCGCCGAACTCGCAATGAAGGTCGGGTGAGAGCTCTTGAAGAAATGCGTCGCCAACGTGTCGAGCGACGCCAAAAGATCGGAGACGTCAAGATGCAGGCCAGCACCTTGGAACGCTCAGGTGAACTCGTCGCGGAATTGGAGAAAGTATCATTTTCCTATGGTGACCGGCAAATCATTAAAAGCTTCTCAACGCTTATCTCTCGGGGAGATAAAATTGGAATTGTGGGCCCCAATGGAGCGGGTAAAAGCACATTAATTAAACTATTGCTCGGACAATTGCAGCCAACCTCAGGCACACTTAGATTAGGTACCAAACTAGAAATCCTCTACTTTGACCAACTGCGGGAACAAATCGATGGCGAGTTATCGGTCGCCGACAACGTATCCGATGGTGGAGATCAAGTTGTACTGCAAGGTAAACCACGTCATATCTATGGCTATTTGCAGGATTTCTTGTTTACGCCAGAAAGAGCACGTCAGCCCGCTAAGTTTCTTTCAGGTGGCGAGCGTAACCGATTGTTACTTGCCAGACTTTTCAAACGCCCATCCAACCTACTGGTCCTCGACGAACCGACGAACGACCTCGACGAAGAGACCCTCGAATTACTAGAGGAAATTGTCTCTAATTACGAAGGTACGTTGTTGTTAGTGAGCCATGATCGTGAATTTCTAAATAATGTCGTCACCAGTGTGATCGCCTTGGATGGTGAAGGTAATGTGACGGAATATAGCGGCGGCTACGATGATTATGCACGGCAGAAATCCCGCCAAGATAACAACCCCGGCCAATCCGCAGCCCTCAGCCCCAAATCATCAACCGGAAACATAGCAGCAGCACCAAAACCAGCGAAATCAAAGCTGTCTTTTAAAGAACAGAAAGAACTCGAAGGACTCCCCCAAAAAATAGAACGCACCGAGACAGAACGCGAAGCGATACATACCTCGATGGCTTCCACCGATTTTTATCAGAAAGATTCAGCAACTATCTCAGCCACAGTTTCACGGCTGGCTGAATTAGACGAAGAACTTGCGACACTTTACGCTCGCTGGGAGGAACTTGAAAGTCGCGTTCAACCGTGAGATAACTTCTACTAATTCCTACCAACCACCTCTTTATCTAGACCGAGCATTTATATGAGATCCGCTCCGAGCCTTGTCACTCTTCAGTTAGCAACAATCCTCTGCACTCTATTCGCTAGTTCGTCACCAGCTCAGGAGGCAGCGAAAACTGCTGCAACTTCAGCTTCTGGATTGCCGAGAGCCTTTATCAATGGTGAAGGCCCAGGTTGGCAGACTCTTCATAAAAATGACTTCGTCAATGTTAATTGCGCTGAGGATACCTGGAGCTGGCCGGAGGGAGAGATCCACTGCACCGGAAAACCCGTTGGCGTAATCCGCACCCTGAAACCGATCAAAAATTTCGAACTCGTTGTGCAATGGCGACACTTAAAAGAAGGTGGCAACTCAGGAGTCTTCCTATGGGCCCCCAAAGGTCCACTCGATGCTCTTAAACCAGGGCAATTGCCGATGGGAATCGAAGTACAAGTTCTCGATCACGGCTACACTGAGCTTTATAAAAAGCAGACTGGTAAAGAACCCGATTGGTTCACCACGAATGGTGACGTATTTCCTGTTGGTACCTCAACGATGAAACCATTTCCACCTGTCGCTCCCAACAGCCAACGAAGCTTCCCTCGCAAGAACCTCAGCCTTGGAGTGGGACAGTGGAATCATTACTACATTCGTGCGATCAACGGCGAAGTACGACTGTGGGTCAATGGCGAAGAAGTCTCTGGCGGAACGGAATGCAATCCAGCCGAAGGATTCCTCTGCTTAGAATCCGAGGGGGCCCCAGTCGAATTCAAGAATCTCCGTATACGAGAACTACCGTAAGAGATAATATTAGCTTGGTATCATCGATACTGCCTCTGCGCCGAACCAGCTAATCACAATCAACCCAATGGAGTCTTTCCCATGGATGGGAATCACCCCCAATTACTGCAGCAGTTTTGGCTGAGAGGTACGGTGCTCATGCTGATTGGATCGATGCTGACAATCGCAGTCACCGGTTGTCGCAGCGATTCATCGCCAGAAGAGGTTACGCAATCGATGGCATCGTTCGCGGGAGAAGTCGTCTATAACTCGGCTGGAAGCTCTACTGCTCAAGAAAGTGGAGTCATGCACCCCAGGAACTGCCCGAATTGCAACGGTTTGGGCTATTATCAAGAAACGACTGATCCATCGGGAAAGCGAATCAATTGTCCAGCTTGTCAGGGTAGGGGTTGGCAGTGACCGAGAAATTGCCGCTTACATAATCAGGCGCTGATAAAACGCACCTCCTTCAAGCCTGCTGACTGTCGCAACCTCAACGAATGAGACGCCATGGCTGTCATACTGCCTGAGAAGCGATTAACATACTCTGAGCAGAGCGTGCACAGTACCTCCCAACTTTCTTGGCAATCGTACATTCATGCGTCTTAATGAGGCGTTTATGCGTTTCGCAAATCGAGTGGCCAGTGTTTGCGTTTCTATCTTATTCGCAACGCTGCTGGGCCGATCCCTCTCAGCCCAGGCCGATACTCTGGTCACAACTCAACCGGGTGAACTCCCCATCATTATTTCTGCTCCACATGATGGAACACTCGATGTACCTAACGCTCAACCACGCAGAGGAATTGGCTTAGAGGCGAAGCCGGGTGGATTCGTAACGGCCAGAGATACTGGCACTTCGGACCTTGCACAAGCGATAGCCGACAGAATCGCGGAACACTTCGGAAAAAAACCATATCTGGTCATCAATCGTGCCCATAGAAAATTCATGGACCCCAACCGTTCTCCGCAGGAAGCCTACGAGGAATCGGCTACGCAAGCGGTCTACGAACAGTATCACCATTTTCTAAGTCAAGCCTGTTCCGAAGTACGTGATCGATATCAATCTGGACTACTTCTTGATATTCATGGCCAAGGAAGTCGACGAGACACTGTATTTCGTGGAACTCAAAACGGCAGAACTGTTCAGCTTCTAAAGGATCGCTTTGGTGAAGGAGCACATAGCGGCAACGAAAGTTTTTTTGCAATGCTAAGAGAACGAAAACTCATCGTTCATCCAGATCCCCTCGATGGAACAGAACAAGCTGGATTCACTGGGGGCTTCATTGTGAGAAACTATGGAAGCCATACCCCCTTTGCTATCGATGCAATGCAACTGGAATTCGGAGGACTGTATCGTAGCGTCGAAAACCGCGATAGTGCTGCGGCAGCGATCGCCGATGCGGTCTTAGAATACTCTCGAATCTATCTAAAACTGACGGTGTCTCATAAAGACAAGATTCTGTTTGCAGCTCGATCGAGTGACGCAGCCTTGGAAGCAGTGGACCTAAATGATTCTAGATTTGTGGACGTTGCCATTTACACCGGCGAAGGAGCGAGCAGCAAGCGCACCAAACTTTTGGCTGCTCTAAAACGGCATCCCAAAGTCCGAGTACACACACGAAATGCTGATGATATTCAGCAAGGTCGACTGTCGGGAATGGAAATAGTCGTTCACCCCGGTGGCAGCGGTGGAGGGCAGGGGAGGGCTCTCGGTGAAACGGGCCGCGCCAAAATTCGCGACTTCATTTCAAATGGTGGCGGCTATATCGGTATCTGCGCGGGCGCCTATTTAGCAACTTGCCATTATGAATGGTCGTTAAATATTCTAGATGCCCATGTCATTGATCGAGAACATTGGGCCCGAGGAACTGGCAACGTTGAAGTAAAAATGGAGTCACAGGGCAAAAGCCTTTTCGGAATTGACAATGAAGCCGTAACGGTAGCTTATGCAAACGGTCCCTTACTGGGCCCGGCCCAAAATGACAGGCTGCCTGATTACGCGCCTCTGGCAGTCTATAAAACGGAAGTCGCTCTCAATAACGCTCCGATGGGCGTGATGCCTGGAACAACAGCAATCGCGAGCGCCACCTATGGTAAAGGGAGAGTGATTTGCTTTAGTTGTCATCCAGAAGGCACAACCGAAACAGAAAACATGCTGCCTGCAAGTATCGACTGGATTCTCGATAATCGCTAACTGTTCGCTTCGCTTTCAACCAAGCGTCGATTCGGCTGGATCAGCAACACCAACACAACTGAGATGATTGCAGCCAAAGCGAAGACACTGAAAATAACATTCATTGGGACTTTGCGATCTCTGAGTTCGCCAAAGCCCCAGTCAGCCAGCCCACCACAACTAATGCTGACAAAATTCATAATGCCATAGCCTGTTGCCCTAAGTCTAGCTGGCACAATCTGACAGAGGATAGGCATGTTATTTCCATCAAAGAATCCCCAACCCAACCCAAATAACATTAGAAAGGCAACAGCCATGGTAAGGGAGGTTGCATTACCTACTCCGAATATTGCGGGAACGATAAGGGACATGCCTATAGCACTAACATAAATTCGTCCACGGATATTGCTACGCATCCAGCGATCAGCAACCCAGCCCCCAACGAACGCGCCAAAGATTGCGGCAACCTGCCAATAGAATGTTGCCGCGACACCGGCCTGCCCCTGTCCAATTTTGAATTGCTCTTTCAAAATCGCAGGCATCCAATCTCGCACAACCCACCCTGCCAGCGCTGGTAACGTAAAGTAAAGCACCAAAAGAATAAAGGAAGCGTTGGTGAATAAAGAAAGCAGGGAGAAACTTGAGCTCCCCTCAACCTGCATAGCGTCACCTTCTGGATTCAGGGTACGCTTCGGAACATCTCGCAACATGAAGACTAACGGAAATGCGTAAACCATCCCAAATAGACCGCAAGCCATGAACGCCCACCGCCATCCTAAACTCGGCGCATCGGCGACATAACCGCCGAAACCGCCAGCAATCACGCCACAGTAAATTGCCATCTGATGAAGTCCAACAGCCCTCGAACGCGTCTCGCCAAGATGATAATCAGCAATTAGAGCTAATGCGGCTGGTATA
>JAUMAI010000209.1:0-3197 GCA_032116775.1 Pirellula sp.
ATTCGGTAGAAGAGACGCTAAACTAGATGAGGCCATCGTCGCTGCTGCTCGGGATGCGATTGGTCCCGATTGCTGGCTGATGGTCGACGCTGGGGGAAGTGATGCGCATTGGCCAGGCCGTTACAAATGGGCCCTGCAAACCGCACACATGCTAGCCAACTACGATGTCACTTGGTTTGAGGAAGCCTTATCTCCAGACGCCTTAGAAGACTATATAAAACTGCGCGATCTTTCTCCTGTTCCGATCTCAGGCGGTGAGGTACTCACCAGACGTCAATCTTTCTATCCTTGGATTGAGAAACGTGCTTTTGACATTATTCAACCAGATGTCACTAAAGTTGGCGGAATAAGCGAAGAGCGACGCATTGCCTGGATGGCAGAGGATTACGGTGTAAAGTTTATTCCTCATGGCTGGAACACCGCCGTTGGCCTCGCTGCTGATTTACAACTCGCCACCGCAATCGCCACTACCGACTTTGTAGAATACCTAACTGGCTCTCCATTTATCGATGAAATCACCCTAGGCGGTTGGAAACTCGATTCTGAGGGTATGTTACAGATACCGAATGAACCAGGACTGGGTCTTAAACTCGACCCCGATGTGATTCAGAAATACAGCGGAACAGACCGCTTGCTCAAGCGGTGAAGATGTCCACCATCGACTGCCGAAAGGCGGCGAAACTGAATCCAAACCATTTCTCCCCCGTTTTCCATAAACCTATATGGATTCTACACTTATAACTATCCAATAAAACCGATGTTCATTGCTACCCCGCTCAGCAGCGAATATAATTAAGTTTCCCTCCTGATATTGGATCGGACGATCTCCACCCTCGTCCCCCGCATTCCGCTATTTTGAATCCTAAACGTAAGTCTCTGTTACAGGCATGATTCATGCGCGCTCGCAAGCTGACCATTACAATTGCTCTTTCTCTTGCTTGCCTTATTGGGCAGAACCCACTTTTGGTCGGACAAGAGACCATCGACTTCAATCGAGATATTCGCCCAATCCTGTCGGAGAATTGCTTTTATTGTCACGGGCAAGATACGAACAAGCGCGAGGCGGGTCTACGTCTAGACGATCGTGAGGCGGCCATCGCCGGTAAAGCGATTGTGCCAGGCGATTTATCCGGTAGCGAACTGATCGCACGAATTGAATCGGTAGATCCCGATACTCAGATGCCTCCACCGAAATCGAATCGCAAACTCTCTGACCAGCAAAAGGTATTACTCAAGCGTTGGATCGAAAGTGGAGCGACCTATTCACAACATTGGGCCTTTGAAACACCGAAACGCCCAACTGAGCCCACTGTCAAAAATGAAAGTTGGGTTCGCAATCCCATCGATCGTTTCGTCCTATCAAAACTGGAAGAGAAAGGTTTAGCTCCATCCACCGAAGCTGATCGCGCAACCTTGATAAAACGCCTTTACGCCGATCTTGTTGGCCTGCCTCCCGAACCTGCCGACATTGCAAAATTCCTCAACGACCCCGATCCACTCGCCTATGAAAAACTGGTCGATGATTTAATGAGCCGAGAGGCCTACGGCGAACGGATGAGCTTGGCTTGGCTAGATGCTGCACGCTACGCTGACAGCAACGGTTTCCAACAAGATGGAGATACTTGGCAGTGGTACTGGCGAGATTGGGTTGTCAAAGCCCTAAATCAAAACCTGCCGTTTGATCAATTCACCTTATGGCAACTTGCTGGTGACTTACTACCAGATGCAACATTGGAGCAAAAGATCGCGAGTGGCTTTAACCGAAATCACCTGCTTAATGGCGAAGGAGGAGCAATTCCGGAAGAACAACGCTTCGTCATTCTCTTCGATCGCATGGATACTACAGCCACCACCTGGCTCGGATTGACCGTGGCATGTGCTCAGTGCCACGACCATAAATATGACCCAATCACCATGAAGGATTATTACAGCCTAATGGACTGTTTTAATCAGGTTCCTGAAAGCGGCGTACCTCAATTTTTTTCTAGCCGAATCCGTGTCGCGGCTCCTTTTGTTGAGGTCCTGACAGAAGAAAACAAAACAAAAATCGCTGAATTTGAAACCAAAATCAATGATCTTCGTCCAGCGATGCAGCAATGGCTCGACGCTGCCTACCAAGGTTGGAAGATCGGAATACTCGCCGACAAACAACCCGCCGATGGCAAGGAGCTACCAGAAGCTGCCATCAACATTTTGAAAAAGGAAGAAAAAGATCGCTCTGACGATGACAAGAAAGAACTGGAAAAACAACTCCGAAAACATTTCGATGAGAAGATTGTTGCTCAGTTCGGCGATGCGGTTCCCAACAAAGCGACTATAAAATCTCTGCAGGACCAATTAAACGCTTATCGAAATGATCAAGTTGCCCGTGTGATGATCATGAGCGATGCACAAAAACGGGACACACATATTCTCGATCGTGGCCAGTATCTTACTCCGAAAGACAAAGTCACCTTTGCTACACCCGCTTTTCTTCCTCCGATGAAGGAAGAGTTACCGAAGAATCGTTTAGGCTTGGCCCAATGGTTAGTATCGCCCGAACATCCATTGACGGCCCGAGTCCAAGTGAATCGAATTTGGCAGCATTACTTTGGCCTGGGAATTATCAAAACGTCGGAAGACTTCGGCGTACAAAGCGAATACCCAATTCACCTTGCTCTCCTCGACTGGCTCGCTTGCGAATTTCGAGATAGTGGCTGGAATATGAAGGCCATAAATCGACTTATCGTCACCAGTGCGACCTATAAGCAGTCCAGTCGTGTGAGTCCTGAACTCTTGGCCGCGGATGCAGAGAATAGACTATACGCCAGAGCAAGCCGCTATCGAATGCCTGCCATGATCCTGCGTGACTGGGCCCTCGCCTCAGCTCAACTGCTAGATCGCCGAATCGGAGGTGTACCCGTTTACCCATACCAGCCCGATGGTATTTGGGAATCATTAGCGATCACCAAAGAACGCGACTTTACCTATCCAAATTCATCAAGCAACGACCTCTACCGACGCAGCTTGTACACATTTTGGCGGCGTACGGTATCGCCAGCGAATATGTTCGATGGCTCAAATCGACAAGCCTGCCGAGTTCGCCAGTCTCTAACTAGCACCCCGTTACACGCGTTAACTACTCTAAATGACCCGACCTGGGTCGAAGCAGCCCGAGTACTTTCTGAGAAGACATTACAACAGGAAAAGGACATCTC
>JAUMAI010000210.1:0-9318 GCA_032116775.1 Pirellula sp.
CATCTCCTGCTGTATTCGAACTTCGGTCCGAAATACGAGCCCAGCGTTGCAGACTATAGATAGGATCCTCACTTGGATTGAGGTTATTACCGTCGGCAGTATGGAAAATCTCGACGGTCACCTCGATAAGTAATGGATCAGTGAGATTCTTGGAACTAATTCGATAGCTCCATTGTGGGTCTTCCTCTAAAGTTTCTGTCTTATCGCTCCCCATGGAAGAAGGTGCAGCGAGCCACTCGTCCAGAACCGATTGAGCGTAGTGATGCGCAAGCGTTAGTTCTTCAGCCTGCCGAGCATACTTCGCACCTAGGCCGATAATAGAAAAAAGTACCATCCCGCTGGCCGCTAAAACGGCGGTCGCGATGATCACTTCCAAGAGGGATAGTCCGCGTGTTTTGTGTCGGAACATGCCAGGAAAAATCGCGATGGAAGAAGCTCGATGGTTAATCATCATAACGGCTCCTCTGGCGAGACAATGTCCCGCGAAGAACTGGAGTCTTCATAGGAGCCAACGCCGTCTGGTTGGACATCAGGTAGTTTGTGAATATCGGTCAATCCATTACCTTGATGATGCTGCAGCATGACTTGTTTACCGGTACGGGTGTCATGGAGGATGACCGATACATCCTTAGATTGGCCGGAAGGTAGAAAGGGAACGTACCAATAATCTGTTGAAGAAGCTGCGGTTGATTCGTTTAAATTATCAGAAGTAACCGTTTCCCCGATGGGACTGTTCGTTGTAGGTTCGGAGGGATTATCAATCTCACTACTTGGATTGCTTATTGGACTAATACCGAAAACGACTGATTGAATAACGATTCCATCTGGAAGCTCTGCCAGTAAGGTGAAGGGAGCCTTACTGGTGCTGCGCAACGAAGTATCAGTGTTGCTGTTCCCTGAATTTTCGGAAGGTTCTGTAGTAGAAGGTTGGGTGGCCTGTAGTTGCTCTGAGAGCAGAGTTTCCCAGGTACCCATTTGCAAGCGATTGGAGTTGCGTTGCAAACGTACCAAGGTCATTTCGCCGCGCAAAGTTGCTTGATATCGGCACTCATCAAACATCTCACGAATGAGAGCGGCCGATTGAGAAAGCGACGATTGTTCTAATGGCTTTCTTAGATTGGGCCATGCCAATGCCATTAAGCCGGCTATCACTGCTAGCACGATTAAGAGCTCAAGCAGCGATAGCCCGCTAGTTGGTTTCCTTTCCAGCCTACTTCCTGAGACGAAGTTGCTGTACACTCCGGCGCCCTGTAGCGTACTTATTCGCCTGCATCCGCAGCGCCACTGTTGGCGGAAGAGGTGTCACTGTTGGACTCAGTTTCCTCTTCGCCAGCGGCTGCTTGATTGGCTATATCATCTTCGTTTCCGGCTGTTCCATCTGGGCCCATGGAAAAGATACGAGGAAAGTCTGCCCCACCCTCTTCAGTATTGAACTCATACTGGAAATCATTACCCCAAGGATCGATAGGAAGCTTTGAGCCCTCGATGTATGGTCCTGACCAATTTCGTGCCAAGCGTTCATCCTCAGGACCTTTGATCAGCAACTGGAGGCCTTCTTCGGTGGAAGGATATGTTTTCATATCCACGGCATACATTTTCAGGGCAGATACCAAATTGCCAATTTGAACCTGTGCCGTTCGGATATCGGCTTTCTTTTGCGAACCTAGTAAGCGTGGGCCAACTAGGGCGATAAGACCTACCAAGATGATCAAAACGATCATCAGTTCGAGTAACGTTAAACCGCGTCGGGAACGATTCTTTTTCATCGGTAATCTCCTTAAGTGCAGAATATTCTGCAGCGATAATCGGTCAGCCTAGTGAAGGCAAGGAATACTTAGTTTACGGTGGAGTTCAAATCAAACACAGGTAGCAACACGCCAACAATCACAAACATTACCATGCCGCCAATAAGCACGAGCATCAACGGCTCAATCATACGAACCAAAACCTCTAAACGCCGCTCAATGCGTTGATCGATGCGATCAGCTATTTTGACCAACACATCATCCAAGGTATTGGATTCCTCGGCGATACGGATCATGGCCATAATTTGAGGTGGAATCAGACCACTTGCGGCCAGTGGTTTTGATAAAGTGTCGCCGGACGTAATGTTATCAGCAGACGCCAACATCGCTTTCTCAAGCAGCTTGTTTCCGGTGGACTCACTACTGATGCGGAGCGATTTAAGCAACGGCACGCCATTGCGGAGCATGGTGCCAAGGATACGGCAAGCACGTGATACAGCAGCATCGTGAAAGATGCTTCCCATCACAGGTACCTTTAAGATCAAGCGATCAAAAGTAAATCGCCCATTTTCTGTTTTTACCCAGCGCGAGAAACCATAGAACAAACCGCCGATAGCCACGGGTATAAATAACCCATAACGCATTAATACATGGCTCAGGCTTAGCAAGATGACGGTCACTAGAGGTAAGCCCGATCCGGATTGCTCGAGGCGGTCGAAGAAGGGTTGGAATTTGGGAACCAAGAAAGCAATCATCAAGCCTGTAATCACGGTTCCGACGATTCCAAGAATGATAGGATAGGTGAGCGCCCCAACTATTTTGGAACGCATTTCATCCTGTTTGCGAAGGAATGTGGCAGTACGTTGCAGCGCTTCCTCGAGGAAGGCACCTTCCAATCCTGCCCTTACCATGCTCAGGGTAAGTTCAGAGAAAACATGTGGCTGCGCTGCCATCGCTTGATCGAGGTTAGCTCCCTCAGCCATCGCATCATGAACACTCTTCAGAGCCTCTTTTAAGCCGCGATGAACGGTCGCATCTGCCAAAATGTTGAGCGCCTCTAGCATCGGAACGCCGTTGCTAAGCAGGTCAGCCATTTGCGTACAGGCATCTGCTACTAGATCTTTCTTGACCCGAGATTTGAATTCCCAGCGTGCTAGGGGGAGTTTATTTTCAGCTGGATCCGCGAGAGACATTGGAAACAAAGCGCGTTGTCGTAAACGCTGCATTGCTTCCACTCGAGAAGCTGCCGTGATGGTACCTTCGGTGCGCTGTCCTTGCTGAGTTTTCGCTATATAAGCATAGTCTGGCATGACAGCACCGAATGAAATCAATCCGCCTTGCTAACACGCAAGACTTCATCCACGGTTGTGATTCCATCCAGAACTTTTTGCCACCCATCGGCTCGCAAGGTTTGCATGCCAGCCTTCATGGCTGCTTGCTTGATCACTTGCGAGGATACTTTTTGGGTCGCTAGCTGACGAATCTCTTCGTTCGAAACCAGCAACTCATAGATACCAATTCGGCCACGGAAACCAGTCCCACGACACTTCTCACAGCCGTTAGGCTGATACAGACGTAGTTCAGGATCGAGTCGGCTATCAATCGGGAAATCCTCAGGCAACTCTTCTTGGGCAGGTTTGTATTCCTGGCGACATTCAGTGCAGAGCTTACGCACCAAACGTTGGGCCATCACACCTTCAACTGTGCTGGAAACCAAAAATGGTTCTACGCCCATGTCGCACAGTCTCATAAAGGCACCAGCC
Organism: Pirellula sp.; assembly: GCA_032116775.1. Classification (GTDB taxonomy): domain Bacteria; phylum Planctomycetota; class Planctomycetia; order Pirellulales; family Pirellulaceae; genus JAFLCP01. The sequence continues at coordinate 3,509 of JAUMAI010000210.1, forward strand.
GCATCATTAGTGTGCAATGTGCTGAAAACTAAGTGACCTGTTAGCGAAGCTTGCGTCGCATTCTCGGCTGTTTCCAAATCGCGAATTTCGCCGACCAGCACGACGTCGGGGTCGTGGCGTAGAATGGCTCGCAAACAGGAAGCAAAGGTGAGGCCCACTTTGTGGTGAACCTGAATCTGATTGATACCTTCTAGCTGATATTCAATCGGATCTTCAGTGGTGATGATCTTCGTGTCTTCTGATTTAATCTCATTCAATGCGCTGTAAAGAGTGGTGGTCTTACCGGAACCGGTCGGTCCAGTAACCAGCACGATACCGTGTGGTAGATTGATTAGCTTTTGGAATTTCTGGTAGACATCTTCAGACATTCCGATGCCGCGCAACGAGAAGTTCAAGTTGGATTTGTCCAACACACGCATGACGACGCTTTCGCCGTGCAACATCGGAATAATCGAGACGCGAATGTCAATCTCGCGACCAGATACTCGAAGTTTGATTCGACCATCTTGCGGAACTCGTTTCTCCGCAATGTTGAGCTTCGCCATGATCTTCAGGCGGCTGACGATCGCATTTCGAAATTGATTCATTTCGGGAGGTGTTGGCTGTCGCTGCAGTATCCCGTCGATGCGGTAGCGGATCTTTAAGCCATTCTCTTGTGCTTCGACATGAATATCGCTGGCGCGAGCTTCAATCGCTTCGCTCAAGATTTCATTGACCAACCTCACAACCGAAGCTTGTTGGGCTGCTTCAGCGTCTTCTGATCCATCGACATCAATGTCTTCCAACATTTCGATGTCGCCATTTTGTTGACGTTGCAATGCCAGCAAGCCATCAACGGTTTCAGCACCCACACCAAGGTAGCGTTTAATCAAACGGCGAACTGCTTCTGTGGTGGCGACGACGGGTCGTACTTCGATTTCTAAAGCAGAAGCAACCGAATCAAATGCATTGAAATCAAAGGGATTGCTGACCGCTAATCGGAGAAACTGTTCCGTACGTTCCAGCGGAAAGACTTCGTGGCGGTGGATCAACTTCAGCGGGAAGCCTTCCATCGCCTGGGGATCAACCTGAACGTCATCCGATTCCAGCCATTCCAGGCCTAAGGCCCGAGCCGTTTCGATCAACAAGTCGCGTTCGCCATCGAACTCCCATTGCTGCGCTAGAGCCTGTAGCGAAGCTTTTTCGCGCAAGCAGTCAGCTACGTTTCGTAGTTGCTGTGGATCTAACGAGGGTGTTAGCGAGGTGGTGTTTGTAATCATGGTAGTTGGCTTTGAGGTGGGCTTATTGCTACCGCAGCGAATTCAGCGTCGACTTATTTCCAAGCCTGACGAATTCGTTTACTGGCAGACCATCCATGGTAAGGTTATTTCAGGTGGGATTTTGGGGCACACTAGTAACTCCCAGTATTTTAGGTGGGAGGTAAGGAGTTACTGCAAGAAACGATCCATTCGTCTCTGGTGAACCAACACAACGTAAATTGTATAGGCCTGTTCAAGTCGCGTCAATCTGAAGATGGTGTATGTATGTTACCTACTCCCTCCCTGTCGAGGGGTTCGCATTAACATCTGCAACGCATCTTCTATTTGGGAGGATTTCGACTCGCGAAGCTTGATGACTTGAATCTGGCGAGATCGTTCGGTCCCTGCCCGTTCGTCGATTACCCGCACAAAATCGTGGATTTCCTTGGATAATTCAGCGGGTGCTCGCATAACTATCGAGTTGGAAGTTGCTTCTACGCCTAGGGTTAGGAGCGGTCCGGCAGTTTCAGCATTAATTTGCTGGAGAATTGTGGCCACATCGCTGGAAATCCCCTCCGGAATAGTGAGCGGTTTTCTCCCGCCATCGCTGGTAAGCTGGTTTCGATAGACGTCTTCCAAAACGTCGATCACCCGCTGTGCATCGGTATTTTGAACCGAAATTAACGTTGGTAATTCAAGTTGCAGCTGATTTACCAACTCATCCGAATCGAGAACACTCAACAATTCCTCGATGACGCTGCGGTCTGCGTTCCCACCGTACATCACGAGTGCATTGATCCGAGTGTCGGCCACAAATGTCGTTCGCGTCAGTGAAGACGAAGTGAAACTGGAACTGGATTGGCCGGTTGAGCCCCGACGAAATAACGTGCTGAATAGCTGCTCGAGTTCTTCGGCATCGGCATGTTTGAGCATGTAGACCGAATAGTTTCCGGTCGTAGCCGCTGGCAGAACTGGTTGTCTCATGCCCGCAGCGAGTAATGCTTCGAACTGATCTAGGGCCGCAAGATCCTCAGAAGCGATGGTCCATTGCCGTTCGCCGGGAATGACAACTACCGGCGGAAGTGCAGTACTGTCACCCGGTAGAGCCGGTTCTGATTGGTTGTTTACAGGAATTCTGTTGGGCTCTTGCAGCCAAGGTCCAGGATTGGGCCCGCGCGCCGGGGGATCCATTGGTTTGGAATCTTCCTGCGGCTGTGGGGTTTCCGAGTTGGCTGGAGCGGCAGGTATATTCGGCTCGGTGGTCGCGGGCTTATTCGGTAAGCGGATAATTTCAATTGGGTTTTTGCGCAACTGCGGCCAGACCTTGCGCAACTCTTCCAGCATCAATTCCGAATCGCGTTGTATCGAAACATTGCGAACGCGACCACGACCGGTCGTTGGTTGATTTTCTGTGAGAGGCTCACCCATCTTCTGAAGGAGCTGTCGTACTAATTCAATTTGTTGCGGTGTACCTCGTACCAACACTTGATTGTTTGTTTCGTTCTTGCTCACCGTCGGTGAGGTAGCGTACGGTTCATCAGCAAACAATGAATTGACTGCTGTCTGTATCGTATTGGGATCGCTGTTGCGTAGATTGAAGATCTCAAGTTCGCGTTCTGGCGGCGCAAATTGCTGCAATGTCTCTTCGACAACCGAGAGTTGTTCGGTCGTACCAATGACTACTAATTGCTCTTTCAGTACGTCCCAGGAAACATTTACGACAGGATAAGCTTCTGGAAAAAGTGCCTCGATACTTTCGACAATCGCATCCCCATCAGCTCCACTTAATGAAAAGACTTTCAATTTTCGATCTGCGTTTTGTCCAGAAGCAATGTCGATTTGCTGAATTAGTTGTTCCGCCACCGACAAATCATCGCCTGAACCAACAACAAAAACAGAACTGCTGTTTTCATCAAAGCTAACGCCAGCAGCCGAGCGTCGTCCGAACGCTTGTTCCAGTGCCCCTGCAACATCAGATGCCTTGGAATGTTTTAATACAAAGGTTTTCAGAGTCGGTTTACGCTTTAGAGACTGATTGGTCGATTCAATAAGCTTTTCGATTTCAGTATGGTCCTCTAGGGAGGCAGTCACGAACAACGTGCCGTTTTCATCATCCGGTGCCATCGTTGCTCTTGGGAAACTGATACGTAACGCACGCTGTAGGGCGGTTGGATCAGCTTCCCGTAACGCATATCCTTTCGTGATCATAGCTGCTGAACCTTCAGCGCCATCAACTTGCTTTACCATTTCAGCAGCTCGTTGCATCAGAGCTTCGGTTGCAGTAACGATGACGGAATTGCTGCTTTCGTCTGCCGTTACTAATACTGATGGGCCGAGATTTTCTATCGCTTCGGCCAGTACTTCTGCGTCGGCTTGGCCGAGTTTAAAAACCTGAGTCGTCTTGCTTCCAGTAGGTGATAACGATTCAACCAGGGCTTTTATCTCGACATGCTCAGCTTCGGTCGCCGATGCATAAAGCTGACCGTTGGATGAGTCAGCCGCAAAACGCGCCTTGGGGAAGCTGGTGGTAAGGGCCCGCGCTAACGCGAGCGAATCACCGTCGCTCAGCGGATAGGCTTTGGTTGTTATTCCCGACGAGGCAGCTTCCTCGATCTGTTTGACCATCGCTTCGACCATTTGTATCTTGTCGGCCGAGCTGGTCACGACAATAGTATTGCCATCTTCATCGGCAGAGACACGAATTTCAGGGTCAATGTTTTCAATCGCATTGGCGACAGATTCAGCGTCGCTTTTCTTCAGAGCGATAACCGCTGTTTTTTCTTCACCACCGCTGGCAAGATTGTATTGATCGATCATGGCTTTGATTTTTTCATGATCTTCAACCGTAGCGGTCGCCATGACGACTGGCGTTTCGCGGCTACCATAGATCGTAGCTGTCGGCAACATCTCGGTTAGTACAAATGAAAAGCCGCGACCACTACCGCGTTTTAATTGGTAGATACGCGTTTCACGCTGAGTGGAAAGAGGTTGATCGTAGGAGGTGACGAACTCGGCAATTTGTAGATGCTCCGCTTCTGTTGCAGTAGCAGCAATTTTCTTGGCAACCACATCAGGAGCGATCGTCGCCTTGGGAAGCAGCGACGCTAAGACTCGTACAGCCGCTAATGGGTCCGCATACTTCAAGGCATAAACAACCGACTTGCGCGGTGTCGATTGGTTCATTGAATCGATCAGCTTTTGGATTTCGGCATGCTCTGGATCTGTAGCAGTGACATAGAGATCGCCATTTACGGAGTCAGCCGCGAGCGTCACCTTAGGAAAGCTAACAGCCAAAGCACGAGTCAAAGCGAGTGGATCGGCTCCTTTGAGCTTATAGTTCTTGGTGACCGAGACAAAACCGTCATTAGCTTCTAATTGCTTTATAAGAGCTTGAATTTGCTCGGTTCTCTCAGCGGACGCGGTAATGATCAGACTATTGGTAGGGACATCGGTAGTTACCTTGATAAGATCATCAATCTGCTGAACCGCTTCGGCTGCACTAAACGCTTTCGCTTTCTTGAGTGTGATTACGGTAGTAACCTCATCACCACCGCTGGTATTGTTGTACTCTTCAACAAGCTTGGCTATTTTTTCATGATCTTCGGCGGTGGCTGTCGCCATTAAAACAGGCGCATCACGGCTGCCGTACACAACGGCGGATGGGAGCAGTTCCGTAATAACGAAAGATAAACCGCGGCCGCTGCCGCGTTTCAGTGGATAGATCTTAGTCTCACGATCATTGACGATGGGTTGGTCATACGATTTGACAAACTCGGCAATCTGTTGCTGGTCGGCAGGTGTGGCGGTCGCGGCAACTTTCTTACCGATAATATCGGCCGCTAAAGTCGCTTTGGGGACGAGGGTTGTAAGAACTCGAACAGCGGCCGTTGGATCAGCGAACTTTAGAGAGTAAACCAACGATTGCCGCTTCTGACTAGCTGGCAGTTCTTTTTGCAGTGAATCAAGAATTTGCCGAACTTGCTGGAGTTGCTCCTCGGTAGCAACGACCATCAAGGTGTTTGACGCTAACAGCGGCGTTAACACCGTGGAGGTGCCCACGCTGGCACGTAGCGAGGTTGCGACACTGGTTACGTCAGCCTGATTTGGGTCCAGAGGGAACAGTTCAAGCTTTCGTCCTTCTTCCTTCGCAAGGCTTTCCGTTAGTATCTTCAGTGTTTCAGTGGCGCGTGTATGTGCGGCTTCAGTGGCTAAAATGGCCAGCTCCGCTGGACGGGTCGTGGTCACAATTTTGATGTCGGTTCCCAGCGAGCCGGTAAGTACTTCGGTGGCCTGCGTTTTATCGATTGCCCCTAAGGGATAGATTCTTAAGTCGACCGCACTTGGGAGTGGCGTTTTTTCTTCCAGATCCTTCAGTAGGCTTGCGATAGCCGCATGATCCGGTGTTGCGGCATCGATCAGTAGTTGTGTGGGATCACCGGTCGGGATCAGTCGTGAGCCAGGAAATCTCGCTGCAAGTAAAGTGGTTGCAGTAGTAGAAAGGTCTTTGCGGATTTTGTAGGACTGCAAACTTTGATCTGCTGGTCGAGTTTGCGATTCAAGTTCCTGAATCCA
>JAUMAI010000211.1:0-4956 GCA_032116775.1 Pirellula sp.
ACCTATCAAAAAAAAACAGCCCAGTCTTTCGACTGGGCTGCAGGTATTCCATGGCAAACAATCCAAGTTACTTAGTATTTGCGAGTCTCAGTTGAGCTCTAGCCCTTGCAATCGCTTTATCCTTAGTGGTTCGAGCTTCGGAACTCTTCGAGGACAGTCTGTTCGCAGACGCTAGGGCTTTGGTGGCTTCTTCAGCAGACAGAGCCGAGATAGGCACGAGGCTGTCGGTCAAAATCGAAACAACATTATTGTTTACCTGAACGAAGCCTGCGTCTACAAAAAAGCGTTCCTCCGCCTGACCCTCACGTCTAAGCTTTAGGCAACCATAGCCAAGTCGACCGATCAATGGACTGTGGTCTTTCAATATCCCGAATTCACCATCGTACATTGGTAGTACGATCGAATCGGCTTGAACATCCAACTCAGTTCGCTCTGGCGAAACAACAACACATTGAAGTGCGCTCATAAGAAATTACTTTCCTTGTTTGGCCATCTTCTTGGCCTGCTCTTCAGCTTGTTCAATTGCACCAACATACATGAACGCAGGTTCTGGCAAGTGATCCCACTTACCATCGCAAATTTCTTCGAAGCTGCGAATGGTATCTGCAAGCGGTGTGATTTCACCAGGTTTGCCGGTAAAGACTTCTGCCACCAAGAACGGTTGGGATAAGAATCGCTCAATACGACGAGCACGATGCACAATCATCTTGTCGTCTTCGCTCAACTCGTCAACACCAAGAATCGCGATGATGTCTTGTAGTTCGCGATAACGTTGCAAAGTTCTTTGAACGCGACGAGCGATCGCATAATGACGATCACCAACGTATTGAGGATCGAGAATACGGCTGTTGGAGGCCAACGGATCCACTGCAGGATAAATTCCCTTCTCAGCGATTGCACGTTCCAAATACAAGAACGCGTCAAGCTGTCCGAATGCTGTCGCAGGAGCTGGGTCCGTCGGGTCGTCAGCTGGAACGTAAACAGCCTGTACTGAGGTGATAGCACCCTGTTGCGTCGATGTGATTCGCTCTTGGAGTGCTCCCATTTCCGTAGCCAACGTCGGTTGGTAACCCACCGCGGATGGCATACGTCCCAACAACGCAGATACTTCGCTACCTGCCTGCGAGAATCGGAAAATGTTGTCAACGAATAGGAGCGTATCCTTACCGGTCGTGTCGCGGAAATATTCAGCCATGGTTAGAGCGGCCAAAGCTACACGCAGACGCGAACCTGGCGGCTCATTCATCTGTCCAAACACCATGCAGGTTTGCTCAATAACTTTTCTACCGGTCGTGCCGATCTCTGTGTGCTGCATTTCCAGCCAAAGGTCAGTACCTTCGCGGGTTCGCTCGCCCACCCCAGCAAAAACGGAATAACCACCGTGAGCCGTTGCAATACGGGCGATGAGTTCCGTCAAGATAACTGTCTTACCGAGACCCGCACCACCGAACAAACCTGCTTTACCACCGCGAACAAACGGCGTGAGCAAGTCAATAACTTTGATACCCGTTTCGAACACTTCCGTGTTGGTCGAAAGTTCAGAAACCTGCGGTGCAGTACGGTGAATAGGCCAATGGGCGTCCGCTTTCACAGCACCGCGTTGGTCGATTGCTTCGCCAAGCACGTTAAACACTCGACCCAGCGTAGCGGTTCCAACGGGAACAGATACTGGCTTACCGGTGTCTACACAGTCCAAACCTCGCATCAAGCCTTCGGTGCTACCAAGGGCAACGCATCGAACGCGACCACCGCCCAAGTGCTGCTGAACTTCACCTGTCAAATTAACCTTCACACCCTTCTTCTCGGATGTGATTTTGACCGCGTTGTAAATTGGCGGCATGTGACCTTCTTGAAACTCTGCATCGAAAGTCGAACCGATCACCTGAGTGATACGTCCCACCATCGGGCTTGATGTCGCGGTAGCCATAATTCTTCTAATCTCTTTGTTAGAGGAACGGTGAATATTATCAGTAACTTAAATTGTTCTAGGGACGATGCTCAAGTAAGGCGGGCCATTCGTGGAAATTAAAACTAATGGCCATTAACCTTCTAAAGCTTCAACACCGCCGATGATTTCCATAATTTCACGAGTAATACGTGCTTGTCGTGCTCGGTTGTATGTCATCGACAACTGACCGATCATATCACCCGCGTTCTCCGTTGCGCCCTTCATAGCAACCATTCGAGCGATCTGTTCGCTAACGGCCGCATCCAGAAAACACTTAAATAATTTTACTCGGAAACTCGCCGGGACGACTTCCTCGAGAATGCTCTCCGCCGATGGGAGAAAATCGTAATCAACTGAGCGAGCATCATCCGCGGAAACTGTCGTCTGCGTCGGAGTGTCGAGTCCCGCTAATGGCAGGAGTGTCTCGACAACAGCCTCCTGCTTTGAACTGCTCAAAAACCGCGTATATGCAACATCGACGCGATCGATCTCACCTCGAATGAAACGGTCCATCAATTCATTCGCAATTTTCGCCACGTCTGCAAACGCCGGTTTGTCCTCGAATTGCGTATACGACTGATCTACGGCTAAACCCTTGAACTTCAGTCCATTGATTCCGCGTTTCCCGGAAACATGTAGCTCAATCTTTTCGGTCGACGAAAGCAAGTCAGCTCGTTTAGCTAAAAAAACACGCAGCACTGAGCTGTTGTAGCCGCCGCACAAGCCGCGGTTAGATGTCAACGCCAACATAACTGCTTTGCCGGTTTCGGAACGGACTTGTAAAAGTGGGTGGCTTATTTCACTCCCAGAATTCGCCAAATCGCGGACGATCTGCGTGATTCGCTGAGTGTAATCGGTAGCCGCGGATGCACGATCCATTGCCTTCTTGAAACGAGCGGTCGCAATCAATTCCATCGTTCGCGTAATTTTGCGAATGTTGCGAATCGATTTGCGACGCTTATCAAGTGAACGAATGTTTGCCATGTTTCAACTACCGATTTTCAAGCTCTAACCACTTCAAATGAAACGCCACTTACCCCAAGACATTCCAATTTAGTTCAATCGATAGCCACGTTTGAATTCATCAATCGAGGCTTTGAGTGCATCTTCCAACTCGGAAGAAAGGTCTCCCGACTGGGTGAGCTTATTGAGGAAATCTGCTTTGCGATCATGCATGAACTGCAAGAAATCTATTTCCCACTGACGAACCTTTTCTACTGGTACGTCGTCCATGTGACCACGAGTACCCGCGTAAATGCTCAAGATCTGATCGATAACGCTCATCGGCTGATACTGAGCCTGTTTGAGCAATTCGACCATTCGATAACCGCGGTCCAATCGCGATTGTGTCGCTGGGTCCAGTTCGGTACCTAACTGAGCAAAAGCGGCCAACTCACGGAATGAAGCCAAGTCTAGACGCAAACCACCAGCGACCTTCTTCATCGCTTTGATTTGAGCCGCACCACCGACGCGTGAAACGGAGATACCGACGTTCATAGCGGGGCGAATGCCCGCGAAGAACAAGTCAGGTTGCAGATAAATCTGACCGTCGGTAATCGAGATCACGTTGGTCGGAATGTAGGCCGAAACTTCCCCTTCGAGCGTTTCGATAATCGGCAAGCTTGTCAGCGAACCACCACCCATTTCTTTGGATAGTTTGGCAGATCTTTCCAGCAAGCGAGAGTGGCAATAAAACACGTCACCAGGATAAGCTTCGCGGCCTGGCGGACGACGCATCAGCAAAGAAAGCTGACGATAAGCAACTGCTTGCTTGCTCAAGTCGTCATACACGATTAGAGCGTGTTCGCCCTTGAACATGAAATACTCAGCCATCGCCGTACCAGCATAAGGTGCTATGTACTGCAAAGGTGCTGGAGCGGACGCACCAGACACGATAACAGTGGTGTAATCCATCGCGCCATCTTTTCGCAAAGCTTCGATAACTAAAGCTACCGAAGAGTCTTTCTGTCCAACAGCGACGTAAAAACACTTAACCCCAGTGTTCTTCTGGTTGATAATGGTATCGATCGCAATAGCGGTCTTGCCGGTCTTACGGTCACCGATGATCAATTCGCGTTGACCGCGACCAATCGGCGTCATCGCATCGATCGCTTTAATACCTGTTTGCAAAGGTTCATGCACAGGTTGTCTTTCGGCTACGCCTGTTGCGATCACTTCCACTGGGCGTTGTTCGGTAGACTCGACAGGGCCTTTACCGTCGAGAGGGTTTCCTAGGGGGTCCAATACGCGACCAATTACGCCAGGTCCAACCGGCACCGACAACAATTTGCCGAGGGCTCGAACCTCATCCCCTTCATTAATCGACAGGTAGTCACCAAGAATAATGACCCCGACGCTATTTTCTTCAAGGTTAAACGCCAAGCCGACCGTCCCACTGGGGAATTGAACCATCTCCCCAGCCATCACGCCAGACAGTCCGTACACTCGAGCAATACCGTCGCCGACTTCCAGAACCGTGCCGACTTCGCGAACATCGATCTGGCTCTCGAACTGCTCGATCTCGCTCTGAATGACCGATGCTATTTCGTCCGAGTTGAATTTCATGGACCCACCTCGATCGCCCTTGTTGAAAGGCTAATAATTTATGAAAAACCGGCCACAACTACCGGTCGAAAACAACCAAAACACAAAACACGCAACCACTACAAGCGACTAGCTAACCAAGGACGAACCTTCTTTGTTTAGCGCTCGCGCCGAACCCGTTTTTGCGGCTCGCAGTAGTTGATCAAACTTACCTGTGACGCTACCGTCAAAAACGGTGTCACCGATTCTCAAAACCAATCCGCCGATAATCGACGGATCAACCTTCGTTACCACGCTCACTTCGCGATTAAGCTTAGTCTTGAGTTGGCTTCGAATGTCTTCAACTTCATTTCCACTCAATTCCAGAGCGCTGGTCACTGTGACTCGCACGCGGCCCAATTCTTCATCTCGAAATTCTGTGATCGATCGTTGAATGCCGCGAACAAAATTTAATCGCTGACGGC
>JAUMAI010000212.1:0-6294 GCA_032116775.1 Pirellula sp.
GCAAACTGCTCTTTAAAGGGCACATAACCACCAAAGGCTGCGTGAATGGCTTCAGCTAACGCACCACTTGGTTCGCCCCCTTTGCCCGGTCCCAAAATGGTCCAGAAGAGCGAGTGATTCGCATGTCCACCGCCGTTATTGCGAACTGCCATTCGCTTCGCTTCTGGAATGCTCGAGAGTTTTGTAATGAGCGTTTCAACCGGCAAAGATTCGAATTCCGTACCAGCCAACGCATCATTCACCTTGGTGATGTAGGTCTGATGATGTTTGGTGTGGTGGATTTCCATGGTTCTGGCGTCGATGTGTGGCTCCAACGCGTTATATGCATATGGCAATGCGGGGAGTGTGTAGGCCATGTGGATTCTCCGATAGGTAAAGACCAAGCTATGTAAAGACCAAGCTATGTAAAGACAAAGCGACCCAATTTAATTTGGCAGCGAAAAACAACTCGCTATCAGTGCACGATAGGCTGGAATGGCGAGGCTGACAATCGGGGGTTGTGGAGAGAGAGGGGTTCTGCCGCACTGATCGCGTCCTGAACCGAGCGGCAAACCGTTCGCAACTGCAGATTTTGGGGGATATCAGCGGAGGACGTCGCCGCGAGAAAACCTCAGTAGCGAACCCCAAAATACCTACTGCAGCTTATCACTCTGGGCGTTGCCTCTGGGCTTTTCCGAGACAAGCTAGCAAGCGCCGTTCCGACAGAGAGAGCGGTCATTGAAATACGGTAGCCCCATCCTCGTGCGCGTGGGGCCCATACTGTACTAACGATCCGTAGAGATGTGTTGTCGAATGTTGTTGTCAACAACCTGAGCCACAAGATAGCTCTGTAACATCCGAGCCAAGATTTCCGCTTGTTCGCGGTGATCGTTGACTCGACGATCGCGACGACCAAGCTGCATGATCTCGATTCTCAGCATGGTGCGTTTCGATTGATTATTCGAGCTTTTACCGACGCTAAAATCAACTTCTGTCAGATGCAAATTGATAATGAAGCGTTGATTGCGATCGGTCTTACGACGCAATTCCGTGACCAGTTGAGTATCAACTCGGAACTGCACTTTCGATTCATCGACCAGCAAAATCTCGGCACGGAAGTCACCTACGGCGCCTCTGACCTTTTCGACCACTACGTTAAGCGGAACAGCTGTGAGCCATTCTTGGTCAAAAAGAAGTTCGGACTGAGTAGTCCCAAACCAGCCGAACCAATTTGTATTTTCTTTTTTGATCGGGGCTGCAACTTTTGCCGGTTCTGCTTTCGCAGTCGTCGCATTAAAGAGGACGCGATTACGCCCAGATTCCTTAGCGCGGATCAACGCTTCGTCAGCTCGTTGAATGACCGATTCACTGGTATCTGCAGGACCCAACTCAGTCACACCGAAACTCGCTGTCAGCGACGTACCCTTCAAGCAAGGCAATGGCCTAACCTGTAGTGCGGCTCGCATTTTCTCCGCCTTTTTCACAGCCTCTTCCAAAGTGCTGTTGCGACAAAGGATTGCGAATTCTTCACCGCCATAACGGGCAACGATATCGATCTTACCAGCGTTTTCCCTGAGAACATCAGCAAACGTCTTCAAGGCTAAGTCACCAGCCTGATGACCATAGATATCGTTAATTTTCTTAAATCGATCGATGTCGGTAATAATGAGGCAGCCGCGTTCACCGGTGGCCGCACAAGCATTTACAAAATCACCGAGTTGTCGATCAAGTTCAGCGCGATTTGCAACCAGAGTCAAACCGTCACGAGTCGCTTTCTCATGCAGGGTTTGAACACGTTTTTCTAAGTGAGCTTGCTGAGAGGCGTCAGCAAACATGAAGGTAGCACCGCACAATTCATCGATACCATTTCGAATCGGAAGGAAGTGCGCATCAATGACGATCTCACGTCCATCACGATTCTTCAACTTCAGTCGGCGGAGAGATTGAATACCCTTGATGATCGTATCAGCTAAAGGGCACTTTTCAGGTACGATTGCTTTGCTTTCTTCATCCATCAACCCGATCAGACCTGGACGCCAAACCTCGTCCAACGTTTTGACTTGCATCAATCCCGTCAAACGCTCAGCCGCACGATTCCATTCAAATATCCTTAGTTCACGGTCGACAAACACCACACCTTGGTGCATGTAATCAAACAAACGGCGATGGAATATCTCTTCATCGCTCATATGACGGCTAGAAGTACCTAGCGACGGATATAAGCGCTGATTGGAAGTGCTGCTGGAGAGTACAGTGATGACCTTCTTCAACCAAGAACTAATCTTCTCGTTCGAGCCCTCTAAACTGTTGGTGATAGTAAAAAGGGAGAACTCTCGTAACAAACCGAGATCGAAAGTTGTTCCGGCAGCTCGATGCAATTCGGTGATAGCCTGAGCAGGTGTCAAGCTAGTTCCGAAAACATCGCCGCAAGTTAAAGAATCAAAAACGTCGGCAATAGCCAACATGCTAATGAGTTCGGTTGTTTCGATGGAGGCTCGAACGCTGGCATCGCTGGCTACCCAACGATGATAAAGCGAGAAAGACTTCTGCAATTCAGCCGACCCTGCACAAGCATCGATACATTGCAGGCTCCCCTTCTCAGCCAGCGATTCATCACCGGTGAGAAAACTGAGATCATGGAACGTAGCTAATATTTCCAACAGCTCGCGTTCCGCCAAATTCAGACCACGGTGTGCACCCCATTGGGAACAAATGCTGGCAACCCGCAGGCAGTGGGCTACGACTTCCGGTGATTGTGCGTTTAAAGCCTCTAGGAGGCTGATTAAGTTATCTAGCTTAAAGTGCTGGCAACTTTCCTTGCTGACAGCCACTCTTATTTCGGTATCGCTTGATCGACGAGCTGTATCACAAGAGCTCAGCTTGGGAGTTTCTTTTGCCGTGGACACATCGCTAGCCGAGGAGGCGACAGCAAAAGCTGTAGCATCACCGTCAGTGGGTGTTTGCGAGGACTGTCCTATCGGAAAGCTACTCATCGGAAAAAGCCGTAAAGGGATACGAGAACCAAGACCGATCTCCCCATGGGGAGGGAGAAAGTACATCGATCTATGGAACCATAGTTTAATTTTTCCCGGTCGCCAAACTTTTAGGAGCGACAATTCGATAAAACGTCCCCAAAACACCCCCTAAACTGCCCAGAATACAACGCTTGAAGCGTTGCAACTGCTACAAACAAAAAAATCAGCAATAAGCAAGAACCTTTATTCGCGCAACCCCTCGTCGACGATTACACTCCGGCACCATCAGGAAGATGAATCCGCCAAGGTTCGCTAAGTCCGGCGGTTGGCTAGCAGGCAACTGAGAGTCTGCGGGAATTCGGCCAGCGGTTGGACTGTTTGGCTATTGGCGGGGTGATTAATGAACGATGCGGCCGGATAAATGGCGGCCAGATAAATGCGCGGAGGCTTTGGGCAGGGATGCCTTACGGTCGACAAATGAGATTGGATCGGCGACGGAGAGTCTTGCGAGACAATATCATTCGCAACGCGCCCGAAATGCCGACCTCTAAAACCTCGCGAACTGCTCGCCCCGAACGACCTGCAGGAGAGACCTCAACCTCCGTGGTGCTCGCGGGCTACAGTCAGGAAGTGCGCGGCCCCTGCCAACAGCGACTTGTGCACTTCATCCCTGTTCGCCCTGCTTCTCTAGCCATGGTGGTCACAGGCATACTCGCCTCTGTGGGTATGTTGATAGGCTTGCACTACGCGGTTTGGATTGCGGGCCCGGACAGTTGGCGCTCGACCCCATTATCGCTGCTTCTCGATGTCCGTTCGCGCGTCGGATTGGCTGGTTGGATTAATGTTCAATTATGGTTGGTTACCGCAATCCTCTGCGGTATGACTTTTCAGATTCGTAAACATCGCTTGGATGACTATCGGGCGCATTATCGTATTTGGCTTTGGCTCGCCTTTGCCTCCCTCCTCGCCAGCGTGGAAGCAGGGACTGGGCTCACTCAAGTCTTAGCCGCGACGATGGAAAAGTTTGGTCGAATCAATTTTGGTTGGTCGGGTCGAACTCTTGTCGAAGTCATATTGGCGACTTCCGTCGGCCTGCTATCACTTAAAATCTGTACGGAACTTCGCGGTTCCGTGATCAGTCAATTCCTCTGGTTGGCAGGACTAGTTTGTTGGATCCCGAGCGCATTACTAGCCAGTCAATTAATCAAAACAACTTTACGGCCTGATTACGTGCACCTCTACATCGGGGCTTTTTGGCTGTTTGGTAAAACGTTGGTGATGCTTTCATCCCTCATCTACCTGCGTCAGGTTTATATCGCCGCACAACGTCGGTTTGTCGAAAGAACTCGCTTAGTAGAGGTTCCTTGGAAGAATAATTGGCTACGTCTTCGTCACGTTGGAAACCAACTGGAAGTGGATGAAGAAGTGCTACCCGTCGAGAAGAAAGAATCGAAACGAAAATCAGTGGCCTCGCGGTCCAATGAAGAGACTGAAGTCGATGCGACCGACGACAACACAGGAACCAAGCGCCGACTATCACTACCGAAAGTTCCTTGGAATCGACTCAAAGGCTTTATTCCCAGTCGGTTCCCCACCCTACCCCTACCCCAAATATCCCAGCCGTCGCTGACACGGAAAAAGAAGGCTGATAGTGGCGCCCCCGAGAGCAATGCAGATCAGCGGTCGACCTCTACCGCGTCTGCGACTGAAAACACCAATAGGACAGTAGCGAAATCGAAACGTCGCTTATCTATTCCTAAGCCCAAACTTCCTTCGATAAGCGGCTTATGGAAGTGGATCAAGCTCCCCAAGCTAAGCTCGCTCAATCCGATCTCTCGCTTGCGATTAACACCACCAACCGATGATTCGATCGATCACAGCACCGAAACGTCGTCGACAACCAACGGTAAAACCAACCGCGCATCCGGTGCGCCGATCCCATCCACTGCTCCTTCAACCCGCCCCCCTGCCCCATCAACACAAAGCCGAAGTACTACTTCCTCAACCGCAGCTTTAGATGATGACGAAGGTGATGATGACAGCGACGGATATGATGATTACCAGGACCGCAAGCTAAGCAAAGCTGAACGTAAGAAACTCAAACGCCAGCAGCAAGAACAGCGGCGGAATGTAGCTTAGACATGGGTCATAGAACGATCCCACCAAAATCCTTTCCTACGAGTTCGGCTCCAGCCTAGTTCCGCTGTCACCCCCAGAGCAAACTCTTCCAAACTTGCGACCTTGGACTACCACTGGGTAAGAAGGGCTCTGGGCGTTAAAATTTCTAAGGATTTGCCGTCGAAACAGTGGCTGTGCCCAAGCTTTTTTGGGTTGAAGTATTCGCCTTACCACGCACGGCCTAAGAGTTTTTGGAGTATCCACCATGACTGTCCGTACTCGTTTTGCTCCCAGCCCCACCGGATACTTGCACATTGGAGGCGTTCGCACAGCTCTTTACAATTGGTTGCTCGCCAAACAAGCCGGGGGCGAATTCCTGTTGCGAATCGATGATACCGACCAGCAGCGCAATGTTGATGAAGCCTTACAACCTATCCTTAACGGCTTCCGCTGGCTGGGGATGCAATGGGATGAAGGCCCAGATGTCGGCGGCCCCTATGCACCTTATTTCCAATCTCAACGCAGCCAGAGATATCAGTCCGCTGTTGAAACACTGCTTGCCTCGGGGCACGCTTATCGCGATTTTGCTACCGCCGATGAGCTTGCACAACTTCGCGAGCAAGCAGACAAGGAAGGTAAACCATATGTTTATGACCGCCGGTGGATGGCATTAAATGATACCCAGGCAGCGGAATGGACTGCCGCTGGTAGACAGGGCGTCATCCGTTTGAAGATGCCACGCGAAGGTAAGTGTCAATTCCACGATATGATTCGCGGAGATGTTGAATTCGAGTGGGCAGCTGAACCTGATCATGTTATCCAACGCGCTGATGGGACATTCATTTACCACTTGGCTAGTGTTGTCGACGATTTCGATTTCAAAATCACCCACGTCGTGCGCGCAGTAGAACATCTGCCGAATACACCGCGCCAAATTTTCATCGCCCAATCCCTCGGCTATGCACTTCCGATCTATGCTCACTTACCCTACGTGGCAGAACCAGGTGGTACGGCCAAAATGAGCAAACGCAAATTAGATAAGTACCTCAAGCAGGCTGACTTCAAGAGCCTCTACGAACAAGGTAAGTCGATCGCTGAAAAGATCGGTCTACCCATGTCGCCTGAAACCTTCAATCCTGTTGTCGTCGACTTCTATCAACAGATTGGATTCTTACCAGAAGCCATTCTCAACTATCTACTGCTGGTTGGATGGTCGTTGGAC
>JAUMAI010000213.1:0-6318 GCA_032116775.1 Pirellula sp.
CTTTTAGTCGCTGGAAGTCCCAATTCTAAGATCCAAGCCTCGGAAGCGCCCGCATAGGGAGCGAAAGTGCAGCAAATGCCCCTCTATTTTTAGGGTAAATCAGACCTTTTGAAGCTCAATTCCCCCCACACCAAGTCACAGAGGTCCGCCGACCAAGAGCGAACCAATTGGCTTTTCCAGACAATGTTAGGGGACCTCGCATTGCAGGGTAACCGCTCCTCCGCGATACTGCAGAGACAAACTGCAGAGAGAATCTGCAGAGCACCTTTCGTACCCCCTCTGAGCGTCTAATACTTCGCAGAGTTTAGTAACGCACGGAGAGATAAAGGTGCCGAAATTGGAGCAGACCCAGGGCGGTAGTGGTCAAAGTTCTTTTCGAGCTGGGATAATTGCAATCGATGTCGGCAAAATCGATTTGCGACTTATCTCAACAAAGCCATTGCATACTGGATTATTTCCGAATTCAAACAAACTTCAAGTAATTGCCCCATCTTTAAACAAGTGACAAGCGGACTGCTATGACGAATGCTTACCAAGAGGATCTTCGCAAGCTTCGGGACAACATGGAAAAGGTGGTATTGGGAAAACCCAATGTCGTCAAAATGGTGCTCACCGCGTTATTGGCGGGCGAGCATGTCTTGCTGGAAGATGTTCCTGGAGTTGGCAAAACATTAGTCGCGAAGTCTTTAGCCAAGAGCATTTCAGGCCATTTCACCCGCCTTCAATTCACTCCAGACTTGCTTCCGAGCGATATTGTCGGCAGTAGTATTTACAATTCCCAAACAGGTAAATTCAATTTCAGTCCCGGCCCGGTGTTCGCCAATATCGTTTTAGCCGACGAAATCAACCGCGCTCCCCCGCGAACACAAAGTGCGTTGCTGGAAGCAATGAGTGAACGACAAGCAAGTGTCGACGGTCAGAGCCATCCACTACCAGATCCATTCATGGTCATCGCCACGCAGAATCCATTTGAATTCGAAGGCACATACCTCTTACCTGAAAGTCAGCTGGATCGATTTCTATTGCGTACTAACGTCGGATATCCAACTCGTGAATTTGAACGCGAGGTTCTCTCCTCGCATCGCACTGGGGAACCTGTTGATAACCTTCAACCCGTGATCAGCCCAGAAAAGGTTCGATCGTTACAAAAACAAGTCCGAGAAGTAAAAGTGGATCCATCGCTGGTCAATTACTTATTGGACATTGTGGAGAAGACTCGTAACAGTGACCAATTGCACGTCGGTGTAAGTACGCGTGGTGCTCTCAGTTTGTATCGAGGCGTACAAGCTCGAGCTCTGATCGAAGAGCGAGACTTTGTCACACCAGATGATATTAAACGAATGGTTGTACCCGTCTTTTCACATCGCGTTTTGCCCAGAGGCATGCTGCCTGGTGCTGACCGAAGCGCTGTCGAATCGATCGTTGATGGCTTATTGCAATCAGTGAAAGTACCCATCTGAGCAGCTGTTTTTGAGCCCCAATAAACCAATGATCAATCTTTGGTTACCACCAAAGTATCGATGCCACAGGAAGACCTCAGCATGTCCTGGGAACAATGGAAAACGACTCTGCAGCGAAGCGATATAGGCTTGAAACGGAATCCCAATGATTCCTCCTCCGGATCTGTCCATACATGGTTCACGCGAGAAGGTTGGTATGTGCTCTTTATCTTGCTGTTCATTCTTATTGGAGCAGCGCTTAGAAGTGTTAATCTTTTAGTACTCTTAGCAAGCTTGATTGCTGGGATGCTTATTATTCAGTGGAGAATCTGCAGGCGTTCATTGACCTCTCTGTCGATTAGGCGTCGCCTACCGATGACACCACAAGCGAATCTTCCTTTCGAAGTAAGTATTGAAGTACATAATCGTAATCCTTACTTACCAAGTTGGCTTATTAGCCTAGAAGAACGCTTAGTGAGAGTCGAACCTAGTACTTCCAATCAACCAACCGGTACGACCATGGTTGTCCCTTGGATCGGTGCTACGATGTCGGCGTCAGCCAGGTTTCAATGTCAACTTAAATTAAGAGGCAAGTATCGCTTTGGCCCGACCAGACTAACCACGGCATTTCCATTTGGGCTGATGAGGGGCTGGGTCACGGCACCACAGACGGCGGAATTGATCGTTCGTCCACAATTAGGCCAATTGACTGGCAAATGGCAAAACCTTATCCGCTTGGAACGCCAGGGCTTGGCCAAAACGGCCTCTCGAGCAGGTGTCAACGAAGGTGAATTCTATGGACTGCGGACTTGGCAACATGGAGATAGCCAACGTTGGATCCATTGGCGTACAACGGCTCGCTTGAACGAACTTGCGGTCCGTCAATTTGAACAACAGCAAAAACTTTCTCTCGCAATTCTGATTGATCTGTGGATTGCCGACGAAAACAAGTCACGGGAAGGTAATGATCCAACCATAGAGAAGATCATTTGCTTCACCGCATCCTTACTCGATTCGATGTGTCGGCAAGGAAATCATCACTTAGCTATTGCAATTGCGGGAAACAATCTCCGAGTCTCCACTCGAATCCAAAGCCGTGCCGTGTTAGGTGGAGTGCTCGATGACTTAGCTGTTGTTGCTCCATCCTCCACACCTAATTTGCCGGGAGCCGTTGAGCAATTATTACCAATATTAGCCGACAGCCGAGCCCTCTTAGTGGTCAGCAGTCGCGACCCAAATTGGCAGCAGTTGCAGCCTAATTTGCGAGGAGAAAGCCAACGCGCCATTATGGATAAAGTTCAATCGCGGTGGCTCAATGTGGCTCGCGGAGAGATCGATCCATTTTTCAAAATGGAGGAATTATGATCGACAAATTCAAATGGTACCTTGCTATTCATTTTGCAATCCTCGGCTTTTTGGCAGCCTGCTTAGTATCGCTGGGCAGCGGTTCGCTGAATCTGCCATTGCTAATCGGGACAGTAGCAATTATTTCGCTGGTACTGACCGACTGGCTTGGATGGTTCAAGCTTCACCGCTATCTAGGCTACGTCGGAATGATCTTAGGAGCAGGCTTGGCCCTAAGTGATTTTCTGGCTAGCGAAACGACCCGCTTAAACTCGATTGCAGCGATGCTGGTCTATGCAGAGATCGTTCTCTACCTGCAGGAAAAAAATCAGCGAATCTTTGAACAACTAGGAGTCTTCATATTACTTGAGTTGGTTGTCGCTGCACTGATCACGAATAACATTCTGTTTGGATTGCTTCTGATTCCGGTTCTAGCCATCAGTTTATCGACACTGATTCTCTTTACTCACTACACTGCGTTGTTAAATGAAGGACGCAATCCAATAAAACGACGGTTAAACCTGGAGTATCTATTCGATATCTTCTTGAATCGAAACCCGGACAAGAAAAACGACCCTTCCAAACTGATAGCGCTCACTCCGGTGACCTCTCCAGAATGGTCTAAGCAATTGCGGTACTCCTCCTGGCTAGTGCAGGCAACTCCGCTTGCCTTTTCCGTTCTAGTTTTTGCACTTTTGTTTTTTTACTTGCTTCCCCGTACCAACGCAGGCAGCTACAACGTTCCCTCGCTTTCCAAGCCTGTTGTCGGCTTTTCTGAAAGAATGGATCTAAATCAGTTCGGAAATGTATTGACCAGTAACCAACTGGTTATGCGAGTTAGTTTTCGCAACATGAAAACGAAGGAACCTTACGAACTTCAGCAGGCCCCATATTTGCGTGGAGTTGTCCTTGAGGACTACTTTAGCAATCGCGGTCGCACTGGAACTTGGATGCAACGGCGTGAGGTATCCCATGTCCCACTGCGTGACTTACCCGCAGAAAACTCTGTTAACCCCGCGTATCGAGAGCGGGGTGATTGGGTCGCTGTACGTTTCTCACTAGAGAAAACGCTCTCACCATCGCTCTTCTGCGTCGCTCCTACCTGTGCGATTTCAGCCCAAGGCTTTCGCCCGCATTTTATCCCCGAGGATTGGCGAATCCACAGCCAAGACCTCATCGGAGATCCTGCCTCAAGAAAGATCGGCTACACGATCGGAACAGGCCAATTTCGAAATGGACTGGAGCACGCTTTAGTCCCCGAAGCTACCCACTTTTTCAGTAACAACTATGCCCAAAGGATTAACTACAGCGGTCTTACACCTAGTCGAATGATTGCCCTGACGAGAATTGAATTGCAAATGTTTCCAGGCTTAATTGCTCTGCGTGACCGAATCCTAAAACAAAATCCTGATGACACCAAGACAACAGTCGGGAGTGCATTAGCGATGGAGTCATTCTTCTCCTCTGGAACAGAGTATCAATACACCTTGGACCTGACTGCTCCTCGAGATTCTCAACTTGATGCTGTCGAAGACTTCATCGTTAACCATAAAAAGGGTCATTGTCAGTATTTCGCCTCCGCTTTGGCATTGATGTTACGAAGTCGCGGCACACCCGCCCGGATTGTTGTCGGCTTTCGCCCTAATGAATACAACGAACTCGGACACTTCTTTACCGTCCGTCAGAATGACGCTCATTCATGGGTCGAAGCCTACTTTAGCCGAGAACAACTTTTGGAATCGAAGTTGTTCGCACCTGAGGATGTTAACTCAGGCGGATGGCTTCGTTTGGATCCTACTCCGCCAAGTGAAGAATCAAATTCTGGTGGTATACTTCGGCGACGACGTACAACCCCCGACTTTTTCCAAGAGATGTGGAGCCGAAATGTATTGGAATTAAATCAGCTCCAACAAGGCAGTACGATCTACGGTTCCTTGGGCCAAAACGGAGATAATCCTTATGCCAACTCAGTCGAATGGCTCAAAACATTGTTTACCAGCGCTCAGGCTAGTGAGATGGATGATTCGCAAACCGAAGTAGCGGAATGGTTTTCCCTGCCAGTTGCGGCTTGGATTATCGGTTTGGGTAGTGTCATCGCTGTGGTATGGTGGACATTCTTTAGTCAAATCAAGAAGTTCATGCCAACCCTGTCACCCCTTCGCCCAACCCACGATCGCCTGCCAGCGGCATTACAATTCTATGAGCGTTGCCTACGTATCCTGGCCAGACTAGGATTTCGCCGTTTACCCAACCAGACACCAGCCGAAGTGACCCAACAAGCCTCCATTTGGTTGGCTACAGAACGACATCTTCCTCAGGCAGGTACTTGGTTGCAACAACTTACGGATACGTATTACCGACTAAGATTTGGCATGCAAGGTACAAATGACTCCGCCGGTGCCAGCCACACCTCGGTCGAACAGTTAGCGGACGATTTCCAGAAAGCCACTAAGGATCTCAAGCCCAACCGTCACAAGACCTTGAAATAAGCAGAACGTTTTATGATTATCACGATTGATGGCCCTGCGGGAGTAGGTAAATCAACCGCTGCACAAAGCCTAGCCGATGCCCTTGGATTCGCTTGCTTGAACACCGGGGCTATGTATCGTTGTGTTGCACTTGCGACTCTGGAGCATCGAATTCCATTAACCGATCACGACCATATTGTGGCCTTGGCTCAATCGCTTGCTTTTGAGCAACAGGGAAAACTTATTTTCCTAAATGGTGTCGATGTGACTGAGAGAATCCGGGAACGAGATGTTGCCACCGCTGTTGGGTCGGTAGCCGATATAGTGGCATTGCGGAAAGTGCTCATCCAATGGCAGCGGGCTTTTGCCAAAGGACGTGATATCGTAACCGAGGGACGCGATCAAGGAACTGAGGTATTTGACAACGCGGAGTGCAAGATTTTCCTGACCGCTTCAGCGGAAGTTCGAGCGCGACGCAGAACCGACGAATTAATCGCCAAAGGACTTTCGGCCGATTACTCACAAATCCTAGCTGACCAAATCAAACGTGACTTTGAAGATGCACATCGACCAGTGGGAGCCCTACGACAAGCGACTGATTCCAAGGTTGTCGAAAGTGACCATTTATCGCGAGAAGATGTCGTGAAAAAACTCTTGGAAATCGTCCGCACCAGCAATCCTATTATTGGTAATACCTAAGTGACTGAATATGGCTCTTTCTAAGAACAAACGCACTGGGGAAGCAACTCGCTCATGGGTGCAACGACTTTCATACGCGCTGTTTAGATTATTCTCACGAACAGTTACGGTGGGTTGGTATGAACTCCATGCGGAAGGAAGACATCACTTACCCAGCGAGGGAGGTGGGCTAATCCTGAGCACCCATCAAAGCGTACTGGATCCCGTCTTAGTGGGCTTACTTTGCAATCGACGCCTGAACTATTTGGCACGCAAGACCTTATTTCGTAGCCGTTTGTTTGCGGCGATCATTCGACACTTGGACGCGATTGAAATCGACCGTGAAGGGGGTGGTCTTGGGGGGCTAAAAGAAACCTTGCATCGCTTGC
>JAUMAI010000213.1:6328-7675 GCA_032116775.1 Pirellula sp.
CTCCAAAGTTCCTTTGATACCCGTCGCTATCGTCGGTGCATTTGATGTCCTACCCAAAGGCAAGAAGCTCCCTCGACGTAGAACGATTAAGATGGTGGTTGGTGAGAGCCTGAAACCAGAAGAAATCGAGAAGATCAACGACCAAGAACTATTGGTTCGTTTACAAGCCTCGATTGAAGCCTGCCATCAGCGTGGTGAGGAAATTCGTAGCTACTGCTCACGGAGATCGACGTAAGACTCGACTTTCTCGATCGAGCGCATAAACAAGGCGTTGCTCTGAAGACTTGCTTCAAAACAACGCCTATTTGATTTTGACTACTGCTAGGTCGTTCTAGACTAAACCGTAGCGTTCCTTTGGATCTTTTAAACCATGTGCGAGTTTGGACAACGCTTCTGTTTCTATTTGGCGAACGCGTTCGCGTGTCAGCCCAAGTTCGCTACCGATTTCTTTCAAAGTATGCGGTTGTGTTTCACCAAGTCCAAACCGCATCCTGAGAACCGTCGCTTCGCGTGACTCCAAGGTGTCAAGCAACTCCAGCACGGTGCTGAGCACATCGTGATCGAGTAATTCCTCATCCGGAGCTTTCAGTCGCTCATCCATCACCATTTCACCAAGCGACCAACCTGTATCCACTTGGTCACTCTGCGGTGTATTATTGTAAACCTGGATGGCCTTCTTGATGATTGGTAACTTTTTCTTCGGTAGCCCTAGTACACGGGTCACTTCCTCGGGCGTTGGGCTTCGCCCAAGTTCTTCCGTTAGGCGAGCAGAAGCACGTCGCCACTTGCTTAGCAGTTCTACCATGTAAGCAGGGATACGAATGGTCTTCGCCGAATTGATCAATGCTCGTTTGATAGATTGCTTGATCCAGTAACTAGCATAGGTGCTGAAGCGGGTACCTATAGCTGGATCGAACCCTTCGACGGCTCGCAGCAATCCCAAATTACCCTCTTCAATAAGGTCTTGCAGGCTCAAGCCTTTACCGACATAACCGCGGGCAATGTTGACGACTAAACGCAAATTGGCCCGTACCATGCGATCGCGGGCACGCACATCACCGGCATCAATTTGCCGGGCAAGCATTTGTTCTTCCTCCGCAGACAACAATGCGGTTTCGTTGATCTCCCGCAAGTAAGTCTCAAGAGGAGACTGAGGCACCGAATCGTCCTTTCCTCGGCTGCTCAATCGCAGGTTCAAATCTTCCTCCTGATGATCGTCATGATCACCGGGGAACTGGTCTCGCCCGAGGCCAGCCGCTCACCCAGCTCCAGGCCCGAGATGCCCGGCAGACATATGTCCAACACCATGCATCCGCCCTCCGGCGGGACGAAACCTGAAACCAGGAG
>JAUMAI010000213.1:7685-15931 GCA_032116775.1 Pirellula sp.
TTTAAATAGGCCATGCAGGTACTTCCGGATTTGAGGTGATTTCATGCCAGGACGTGGCACGGTATAAGCCGGTATCGTCGAAAGCGTCCGGAAACTATACGTCACTCTTGGAAGACCTAATCGCTCTTATTAATCCATCTTTAGCTTTAAAGACTAGTGGTAACGATTGGAAGGATCGCGCACTTCAAGGGTGTGAGCAAAGAATCTGTTGTATCGGTAGTAACGAAAAAACAACGCTGAAAAAAACATCTCGGTATACGAAAAAAGCGGTGCCTTTCGGCACCGCTTCTGAACTTCAATGTTTCCAGAGCCTTAGGATCCAAAGCCCTACAAACGTTACAGATTAAACTCTACTTAGCTGTTATACCAAGCTTAGTTGCTGCTTCCAAACAATGGACCTTCCGATCCCAGACCACCCTTGAGTTCTTGCTGTGGCTTCTCAGGTTGCTTAGCCTCAGCAGCACCTTCGGCGGCAGCTTCAGCGGCAATTTGGTCAGCGGTCCAGTTAACTCGCTTGCGGGACAAGCCGATCTTGCGTTCGTCGGTATCGACTCGCAAAACCTTAACTTCGATCTCCTCACCCACCTTGACCACTTCCTCTGGATTGTCGACTTTGTGATCTGCTAGTTCAGAGATGTGCAATAGCCCCTCTAAACCATCTTCCAAACCAACAAAGACACCGAAGTTAGTGATCTTAGTGACCTTACCCTTAACGACTTGGTCAGGTTGGTACTTATCTGGAATCGATGTGGCCCATGGATCAGCATCAAGCTGCTTGAGTCCCAAAGCGATACGGCGACGGTTCTGATCTACCGACAAGACTCGGCAGCGAACTTCTTGGCCTTTCTCCAACACTTCGCTTGGATGGCTGACTTTGCGAGTCCAGGACATATCTGAAACGTGCAACAGGCCGTCGATTCCTTCTTCCAATTCGACAAACGCACCATAGTTGGTGAGATTGCGAACACGACCGGTAACAACACTTCCCTCTGGATAACGTTCGCTGACCGCATCCCATGGATTGGTCTGAGTCTGCTTGATACCCAAAGACAACTGCTGTCCCTGTGAATCGATACCCAAAATCTTGACATCGATCTGGTCGCCGATCTGCACCATCTCGCTTGGGTGATTGATGCGGCGAGTCCAAGACATTTCGCTGATGTGCACCAAACCTTCGATACCTGGCTCGAGCTTCACGAATGCTCCGTAGCTCATCACATTGACGACTTCGCCCTTGACCTGCGATCCAACTGGGTACTTCTGTTCGATGTTTTCCCATGGATTCTTTTGCTTCTGCTTGAGACCCAAAGCAATCTTTTGCTTTTCGCGATCGATCTGCAGAATCTTGACTTCGATTTCCTGGTCGATTGCCACCATCTCTGATGGGTGGCCAATTCGTTCCCAGCTCATATCGGTAATATGCAACAAGCCATCGATTCCACCCAAGTCGACGAACGCACCGAAATCGGCGATGTTCTTGACCACACCCTTGCGGATTTGGCCAACTTCCAATTCGCTCATCAACTGCTCGCGACTGACTTCGCGTTGCTTTTCAATCAACGATCGGCGGCTAACAACGATGTTGCGGCGAGATTCGTCGATCTTCAAAACTTCGCACTGAACGGTACGACCGATGAATTCGGCAATGTCGTTCGGACGGCGAATGTCAACTTGGCTAGCAGGCAAGAAAACATTGACACCGATATCGACCAACAATCCACCCTTGATCTTGCGGGTCACGGTACCAGAAACAACTTGGCCTTCGCTCACCGAAGACATCATCTCTTCCCACTGGATGATCTTTTCAGCCTTGCGTTTGCTGAGACTGATCATGCCATGCATGTCACCAGTGGTTGGACCGAACTCGTCCTCGACCTCTTCGATCAGCACTTTGACTGTTTGGCCGACCTGGGGAGGTTCTTCGCCTTCACCCCATTCATTACGATCAATAGCGCCTTCGCTCTTGAAGCCCACGTCGACTACTACGAAGTCGCTGTTGACTTCAACGATTTTTCCTTCAACGATTTGATTGACATCAAACTGCTGGTCTACATCCTCGAGCGAACTGAGAAGAAACTCTTCCCCTTCCTCGTAGGGCAGCATTTGCTGCAATTGTGAGTTAATGTTTTCGTCTTCTAAAGAGCGAATCAGATTACGATTGACCATAAAAATCCCATCGGACTTTACCTGACAACCTCGCGACTACCTGTTTACTCAAATCCATAACCTGGATACAAAATCGCGTCGGCCGAGGAGTACAATCCGAACAAAATAAAACGGGTTACCACCTGTGAAGGCCACCGAGTAGTACAATCTGCTCGAAAAAATGGCATTTCAACTCAAAACGCAAGTGTACCCCTTATTGCGGGAAGCTACAACGCCAACCTAATTGGAGATTTTTGCTATGACTTCGCTCGCCCTCCATCGCTGTGCTTTAGGGGGGGATCATGCCGGTTTCGATATGAAACAGGAGATGAGCCAATTCCTTCTCCAACAGGGTGTCACCCTAATCGACTGTGGTGCCAACGACTCTCAGCCGAGCGATTTTCCTGATTTTGCCGAAAAAGTTGCCTTGGAAATACTCAATGGCAGGGCGGACCGAGGAATTTTAGTCTGCGGTAGCGGCGTGGGGGTCAGTGTGGCAGCGAATAAAATACCGGGCATCCGGGCATCCCTTTGCCACGACACGTATTCAGCCCGGCAGGGGGTCGAGCACGACGACATGAACGTACTCTGCATCGGAGCCCGCGTCATTGGTCCGGAACTTGCCCGAGAAATTATCAAAGCGTTTTTAAACGCCAAGTATTCTCCCGCCGAACGTCATGCGCGACGACTAGCCAAAATCGAGGCGCTGGAACGTCGAGCCTTAGCGGGTGAATTTACCCGGAAACAAGGCTGAAGATAACTACGACTGTCACTTCATAAACACAAATCCGCAGACACAACATAAAGCCGTGTCTGCGGATTTTGCAATTGTTCTTAGCAGATCCAAGCTGAACTCCGCGAGAGCTCTTACCGGATTTGGCTTCTATAAGCCACTCTTAACACACCGCACAATCTCGTCGGCTGTAATCTTGAAGTGCTCATAAAGCTTATTCGCGGGCGCTGAAGCACCGAAGCTGTTCATTCCCACAAAATGCCCTGATAAGCCTAGGTATTTATCCCAACCGAGTCGAATTCCAGCCTCGACACCGACTCGCAACGATAGAGCTGCCGGAAGCACACTCTCGCGATAGGCAGCGTCTTGTTCATCAAATAACTCGAAGCAAGGGAGGCTTACCACTCGGCAGTAAACACCATCTTTGGCTAACATTTCCTGAGCCTTGAGGCACAAACCGAGTTCGGAACCAGTTCCGATAAGAATACCTTTTTCTGGACCGGCCGCTGGACTGACCACATAACCACCACGCGCAGCACCGGTAGCAGCAGCATACTTGGTACGATCCAAGGTAGCCACGTTCTGACGCGACAATACCAAGGCCGCTGGATGATTCGAGATTTGCAATAACTTGCGGTAACACTCCAAAACCTCGTTCGCATCTGCCGGACGATAAACATGCAGTCCAGGAATCGCACGGCACGCGGCCAGATGCTCTACAGGTTGATGGGTTGGACCATCTTCGCCTAAACCGATCGAATCATGCGTCAGCACATATAACACTGGCTGATGCATGATGCTACTGAGCCGCATCGCGGGACGCATGTAATCGGTGAATACAAAGAATGTAGCACCAAAGGAACGCAAGCCACTCAATGACATACCATTGCAAATGGCCCCCATCGCATGCTCACGAATGCCGAAATGTAGATTTCGGCCCGCGTAATTCTCAGCTGAAAAATCACCCAGCTTGTCAAGATTCGTCATGGTTGACGGAGCCAAGTCAGCCGATCCACCAACTAGCCATGGCAGGTTAGCCGCCAACATGTTCAAAACCTTGCCTGAGCTGACACGAGTTGCCAAGCCTTTTTCATCTGCCGCAAAAGCCTTCAAGCCTGCATCCCAAGCCGCAGGCAATTCGCCAGCGAACATCGACTTGAGCTGCGTACCTTCAGTCGGAAACTTAGAGCAGTAGTCACTGAACGTTTTTTCCCAGGCGGTTTCAGCTGTCTTACCGCGTGCACCGAAAGTAGACCGGAAGTATTGTCGAACTTCGTCTGGCACTAAAAACTTCGCATCTTCGGGCCAGCCATAGTTGCGTTTTGTGAGCTTGATTTCATCCTCACCCAGTGGAGCCCCATGCGCTGCGTGAGAATCAGCTTTGTTCGGCGAACCATATCCAATGATGCTTCGCACGATGATTAAAGTTGGCTTGTCTTGGCAAGCTTCGAACTTCGAAAATGCTGTCGATAGTGCCTTCAAATCGTTGGCATCAGCCACGTGCAAAACATTCCACCCCAAGCCTTCAAAACGCTTACCAACATCTTCCGAAAATGCCAAATCAGTATGACCTTCGATCGTGATCTTATTGTCATCGTAGATCCAGCAAAGATTGGAAAGTTTGAGATGGCCAGCTACCGAAGCAGCCTCACAGGCAACACCTTCCATCAAGTCACCGTCGCTGCACAAGACGTAGACATTGTAATCAAACAGCGAATAGCCGGGCTTGTTGTAGGTGGCTCCAAGCCAACGCGCGGCCATCGCCATACCGATGCTGTTTCCACAACCTGCACCTAGCGGACCGGTCGTTGTTTCGATACCTGAAGCTTCGCCATACTCTGGGTGACCTGCGCATGGGCTTCCCAATTGACGAAAATTCTTCAGATCATCCAGCTTCAAAGCTGGCTCTGACTTCACCTTCCCATGATGATCGGTCGCCTTGATCTCAGCCAAGTGAATCATGGAATAGATCAACATGGAGGCATGGCCGCAGGAAAGAACAAAACGATCACGATTCGGCCAGCGAGGCTGCTCCGCTGAGTACCGCAACTTCTCGGTCCATAACTGGAAAGTCACCGGGGCCAGTGCCATCGGTGTCCCGGGATGACCGCTGTTGGCCGCCTGAACTCCATCCATGCTCAAGGTTCGAATCGTGTTAACAGCAAGTTGCTCGATGTTATTTGACGTCATGTAACTTTCTCTGGTTTATTTCAGTGCTGCTTAATAGAACAGAACCGTCCGCTCACCCCGCCAGCAGGGGTCTGGTTTAACGTAGGCCGATTTGCCCACAAAGCCTATCGACTTTGGGCAAATATCGCAACGAGAGATCCACCTTCGCACTCCCTTTACCCCGAGGAAAACTACCCAAACCACCATGGGAAAACCAGGAGATCAGGCAGAGCCCTGGACATTTCATCCCCGGCTTCGAGGAAAACCTCACTTCTTGTAACCGAGAAGCGAATTGCCCAATAAGTATTGGTGGTTGCGGTTGAGGGAATCGACCAGTCGACTACAATCCAGCGGAAGATGAATCCCCTCTCCCTTGCTAGCCCGCGCTCAAGGAGCGTAGTGGGAAGGATACGTAGATTAAATTTATGTCAAATTGCCCGTTTTCTGAGGTGGTTTGGCCGCGCTGCTTTTCAAACGTTTATCAACCCCTGTTTCCAACGGCTTTGCTATGAACGATCCCACACCATCGGGAAATGAAACAACCAATCTCGGCACATTACAAGCAGCTCGCTTGGATAACCTAAAAAAGATCGAGCAGTTGGGGCTAGATCCATGGGGAGCTCGCTTCGATGATCGTGAACTGATTGACAAAGTGCGGCAGCGGGCCAGCGAAGTCAAATATCGCTTAGCGAATGGTATCGATGTGGATCTGCCACATATTCCAGACAATGAAGCAGAGCGAACCTTGGACTATGCTGCCTGGAAAAAAGACCAAGGTGCAGGAGAAGAGATCGGTCCGCATGTCCGAGTCGCCGGACGTGTTATTCTTTATCGCGATACCGGTAAGCTCATCTTCGTCAAACTGCGAGACTGGAGTGGCGATATCCAAATTTTCATTGGCAAAGGCCAAGTAGGTGATGACGGCTTCGCGCTTGCCAAACTCGTAGACCTCGGGGATTTGATCGGGGTCGATGGACGCCTAGGTCGAACCAACAAAGGCGAACTGACCGTGTTTGCCTCTAAACTGCACTTCCATTGCAAAAGTATGGAACCACCACCTGAAAAGCATGCAGGCTTGACCGATCCCGAACTAAGACAGCGTTTGCGTTACCTCGATCTGACATACAACGAAGGTGTGCTCGAGACCTTCCTGAATCGCACCAAGATCGTGCAATCCATTCGTAATACACTCAATGAGAGAGGCTTTTGCGAAATCGAGGGACCAACTCTGCACACCATCGCTGGGGGCGCAGCTGCAAGACCATTTATCACCCATCACAACGCCCTCGATATGCAGCTCTTCATGCGCATCGCATTAGAACTGCACCTTAAGCGATTGATGGTTGGGGGAATGGAACGCGTTTATGAATTGGGGCGGGTCTATCGCAATGAGGGTATCAGCCCACGCCACAACCCCGAGTTCACCATGCTTGAAGTCTACCAAGCGTATGGCAATTACGAATCGATGATGGAGTTGACGGAGAAAATCGTTGTCGATGCCCTGAAGACAATTGGTCGTGGCTTTCAACTCCCGTGGGGCGACGCCACCATCGATTTCACTCCTCCATTCGCGCGGCGAACTTACAATGAGCTGTTTGCCGAACATACTGGAGTTGATCCTGCAGATGCAGCAGGCATCATTCGATATGCTCAATCGATTGGCCTTGATACCACCGGCAAACACCCCGATGTGGTCAAAAGCGAAGTATTCGAAGAGCGTGTCGAAGATCGCCTAGTCGGTCCAGTCTTCGTGATCGACTACCCAGCCAGCATCTGTCCATTGACCAAACGTAAAGCGGATAATCCAGAAATCGCAGAGCGTTTCGAACTGTTCGTGCATGGCATGGAACTTGCCAATGCTTACACGGAGTTGAATGATCCGTTTCTACAGGAAAAACTTTTCCAGACCCAATTGGCAGGTCAAGCGGAAGAAGATTCGATGGCCAAAATGGACCACGACTTTATCCGCGCGTTGCGATACGGCATGCCACCAGCTGGAGGTCTTGGGATCGGGATCGATCGCTTGGTGATGCTACTTACCAGCTCCAAAACCATTCGCGAAGTTATCCTATTTCCGTTGCTAAGACATCGCGATTAAGCAGATCTGCAGGACAAAGCCTGCCAGTCTCACGCGTGATTTGAAAAGAACGCTTGTTGTTGCTGTCTTCATCAAGCTGCAGAATAAATCTTAGGGGACGGTCTGGTCATGATGATAGATCGTTACCCAAGATCATTGCATGCCGTATATAGTATCGGCGAATAGCCATTACTGGCTTACGGATGGCGCGAGTGAGGCACTCGCGCCATTTCAAACTTCTCTAACGTTAGCGACGCTGTTGCGTCTCGACTCATTCACGGCCATTAACGAATTGGGCAAGCACTTAAGCTGTCGATACACAGCGAAGGCTGCTAAATCTGAGCTTCTTTTACGATCCCAGCCGAATCATATCCATTGCAATAGCGTTCGCTTGCGATTTCAGCCCGCCTAAGCTGATCTGCTTAACGAGCCAAATCACAAAACACTGTATTCTTCTTATGAATACAACCACTACTTCAGTGGCATACCAGCTTCCGGTTTGCCATTGGTGGTTAAAATCTGAAAATGATGCACACCAGCCGCCAATGGATGATCGCTGGTCCAAACGATTTTCTTTTCAGGTGTCACTTCCACCATTGAGATACCGGTCGTAGCTGCATGACTACCGACAACCGTGTTTCCATTAGCCAAGCGCTGACAACCACAAGGATCCTTGAATAATCCATTGACATTCTGGTTATCGACTTGCCAAACGATAGTGCCACGCTGATCGACTTCGATGACCTTGTTGCCATGAGTCAATGAGATCAAGGTGTTGCCATTATCCAATCGTATCGCAGTAAAGGGCCAATTTTCTACTGGCCTTCCTCCAATGGACTCGAGATCCGTCTTGAGTACGTTCACCACTTTGCCGGAAGGCTCATACTCCTTCACCGCAAATGCCAACAAGTGGGGTACCAAGAAATTCCCATTGCGGAGTTGTCTAGCCATTCGTGTTTGCATGTGGGCATTGTCAGTCTCAGGTTGCAAGGCAACTTCCAAGCTAATCTTCTTCTCGTTTTGATCGTACTCGATCAAGCGTGGCTTGGAACCAAGTTCGGTGATAAGGGTGTTGCCATTGTAAAGACGCTGGGCTGTTCCGATTTCCTGATTGACTGGATC
>JAUMAI010000214.1:0-15990 GCA_032116775.1 Pirellula sp.
ACGTTAATTTTTGTAGGAGCCATAACTATGAACCGTCCATTCCACGGAAGCGTTATCCAAGATCGTCGCTTGTGCGGTACGAGAGACCTCGTTGCGAGTCGTCGCGAGTTTTTAAGCCGCAGCGGGCTGGGTATCGGTTCGTTGAGCTTGGCTTTTTTACTACAACCTACTTCACAGATAGTCGCTGGCGATCATCCCCTAGCACCGAAAGCACCACACTTCACACCTCGCGCGAAGCGCATCGTCCATGTGTTTTTATCCGGTGGTCCGTCGCATTTGGATCTGCTCGATCCGAAACCAGAGCTGGTGAAAAACGATGGCAAGGCTCATCAGGAGTTTCGGGGTGTCCTGTTTGGTTCACCATTCAAATTCAATCCTTGCGGCGAGAGCGGCTTGGAGCTGAGCGAATTATGGGAACATACCGCGAAACACGCAGATGACTTGTGTGTTATTCGTTCGATGAAAACCGATGTCCCCGCCCATCCAGCAGCCAGTCGCATGTTGGCCACCGGGCATTCGCAACTATCGCGTCCCAGCTTCGGTTCGTGGGTGACTTATGGTCTTGGATCTGAAGCAGACGATCTTCCAGCGTTTGTCGTTTTGGGACGTGGCGGCGGAGCACAGCTAGCGAGTTCTTCATTCTTGCCACCTGTCTATCAAGGGACAACTCTCAACGTCGATCGGGGCGATGTGATGGCAGATCTTCGCAACGCGGCCATGTCATCGCTAGACCAGCGGCAGCAACTCGATGTTCTTGCCTCATTGAATCAGGAATTCCTAAAACAGGCGCCACATGAAGCTGATCTCGAGGCTCGCATTCAGTCCTTTGAACTTGCCTATCAAATGCAAAGTGCAGCACCGGAAGCTTTTGATTTGGAATCGGAATCAGCGGAAACACAAAAGCTCTACGATCTTAACGATCCTCTAAGTCGCAGCATGTTAGCCGCCCGACGCCTGTTGCAACGTGGCGTACGTGTTGTGCAGGTCTTCGATGGTGGCTGGGATCATCATCAGGGCATCGTGACGAGAATGCGCAGCAAAGCTTCTTCACTTGACCGAGGCTTGGGTGCCTTCCTGAGCGATTTGAAATCCAATGGAATGCTAGATGACACTCTAGTGATCGTTGCCGGAGAATTCGGGCGTACGCCTGTACGACAAGCGGGATCGGTAGGGGAGGGGATGGGCCGTGATCATAATCATCGCGGCTTCTCTATCATGATGGCTGGAGGTGGTGTGCGTGGTGGCCTAGCTCACGGTTCGACAGATGAATTCGGGCGAGCTGCTGTGGATAAGGAAGTCCATGTGCATGACTTACATGCCACCATGCTGCATTTGCTCGGCTTCGATCACCAACAACTTACCTACCATTTCAGTGGACGTGATTACCGACTGACCGATGTGCATGGTCGTATCGTCAAGGAGATCTTGGCATGAGACGCTATGTGACTAGCCAAAAACTAAATCTATTTTTGGCTGCCTCATTCGCCGTAGCGTTATTTTCTTCGCTCACTTACGTGAGTGCACAAGAAAATAAAGACACGCCGAAGACGGTAGCTAGTAATCAGTCAGCAGCTGAAGATATCGAGTTTTTCGAGGCAGAGGTTTTGCCCTTACTCAAGCGAAACTGCTATAGCTGCCACAGCCATGAATCTGGGAAATCAAAAGGGGGCTTGGTTGTTGATTCGCAAACCGGTCTACTGACTGGTGGTGAATCAGGTCCCGCACTTGAACCTGGCAATCCTACTGCGAGTCTTCTGATTCGCGCCATTCGTGGCGACGATGCTGAAGTCAGTCAGATGCCGCCAGATAACAAACTCTCGGATGCTGAAATCGAAACCTTAGTCCGTTGGGTAAGCCGCGGTGCTGTCGATACCCGCCAGCCGACTCAAGTGATTGCTCCTATGGAGGAAATCATCGCTCAATCGAAATCGCATTGGTCCTTTCAGCCAATCACCAAACCTAAGGCTCCAGCAACTGCCTCGGTGAAAAGCGATAACCCGATCGACCGTTTTATTGGCCATCGCCTATCAAACCAAGAACTCACTATGGCTCCACAGGCCCCAGCCCGAGTCTTAATTCGACGAGCTTACTTCGACTTGATTGGCCTGCCACCGACGGTCGAAGAAGTCACTCGCTTTGAGAACAAATTTGAGGAGAACCCTCAACAGGCAATGGAGCAATTAGTCGACGGCTTGCTTGAGTCGCCGCATTATGGAGAAAGATGGGCTCGGCACTGGATGGATGTGGCGCGTTATTCGGACGTCTCCGGTGGCATGCGCAATCAGGGTCGCGACGATCGCTTACCTTTCGCGTTCACTTATCGCGATTATCTGATTCGAGCTTTCAATAACGACAAACCCTATGACCAATTTATCCTTGAACAATTAGCGGCAGATCAAATCTCGCTCGCTGATAAACGCGACTTGGCGGCAACCGCATTCCTGGCTATCGGATCGGTAGCTGGCACTGAAGAAGAACGTATCGCCGAACGCATAGATACCGTGATGCAAACTTTTCAGGGCCTCACGGCTGGTTGTGCACGCTGCCATGATCACAAGTTTGACCCTATTCCAACAGAAGACTATTACGCTTTACGCGGCGTGATCGCCTCAAGTAAAGAGCTCGGTACCGGTGCGCGGGCCGAACGAGTCGACAACGATCTCTGTCCCATCATCGCAGAGTGCGACAATGAAGAACTGCGACAACAGTATGAACGCGAGGTCGTAAATGCTGAACGTGAGCTTCGCGAGTATGAAGATAAGGTGTGGCTACCCAAGGAAGAACAATGGCGTAAACAAACTGGAGAATATCTAGATGTTTTGGCCATGACTGCTAAGGATCGTGGTGGCCTATCGCCGCAAGATTTTGTTCGCAGCCGTTTGGATCGCTCCGTCCTTCAGGCCTGGTCGCAGTTGATGACTCGCGCGGCACGACGTTTTGACCCTGTTTTCGAACCCTGGCTTGCTTTCTCGAAACTAAAGCCGGAACGATTCGCTGAACAGTTCGATAAAACGCTTCAATCATTAGCTGAAGGGGATAAGAAAAAGCGCGCCAATCCACTCTTGCTGTCGGCGATCGAAAATGCCAAGCCCCAATCGATGCGAGACGTTGCTAAAGTCTATTCAGACTTGTTTGCCAAGGCTGATCGAGAGTGGAATCTACTGCTGGCTGAGGCAACGACGAAAAACAACAAATCGCCAGTCGAGTTACCAGATGCTGATCTCGATTCTTTCCGTCGCTTGCTGTACGAACCCGGCATGCCGGCCGCGCGAGCCGAGAACAAAGTACGTGAAGCCTTTGGTAATAATGATCGAAAGCGATCTGACCTGATCAAGAAATTACAGGATGCAAAGTTCCATCATCCGGGATCTCCGATTCGAGCAATGGGTGTTGTCGATAGCGATGATATAGGTGATTCGCCTATCTTTGTGCGCGGAGAACCTGATCAGGCTACAAAGGAAAGAGTGCCTCGACACTATGTTTCGATAATTGCAGGAGAAAAACCAACCTCCTTTTCTACCGGTGCTGGGCGACTTGATTGGGCCAAAGCAATGGTTGATCCCGCCAATCCTCTGACAGCTCGCGTAATGGTCAATCGTGTCTGGCTATATCACTTTGGTAAGGGATTGGTATCGTCAACTGGCGACTTCGGCTTACAAACTCCTCAGCCCCAGCAAGCTGAACTGCTTGATTGGTTGGCTACAACTTTCATGGAGGAAGGCTGGTCGATCAAAAAATTGCATCGTCATATTTTGTTGTCCAAAACTTGGCAGCAATCGAGCACCGAACATGAACAGTACAACACAGCGATGGAAAAGGATCCAGAGAATACATTGCTGTGGAGACAAAATGTACGGCGTTTAGAGTTTGAGCCGATGCGAGATTCGATTTTAGCCGTGACCGGCAAACTCGACCTAAC
Organism: Pirellula sp.; assembly: GCA_032116775.1. Taxonomy (GTDB): domain Bacteria; phylum Planctomycetota; class Planctomycetia; order Pirellulales; family Pirellulaceae; genus JAFLCP01. The sequence continues at coordinate 3,920 of JAUMAI010000214.1, forward strand.
ACTCTATGGCCGCTCACTACCTTCGTTGAACGATGCCAAAAACACTCGACGCACCATCTACGCTTTTATCGATCGAACAGCAATTCCAACGATCCTTAGCACCTTTGATGTTCCGAATCCTAACTTGACGCAAGGAGAGCGATTCGTTTCGACCGTTTCACCGCAGGCTTTGTTCCTTATGAACAATCCTTTTGTCTCCCTGAATGTTCGCGAGTTATCTCGCTCCGAGGAATTTAAAAGCCTGCCGGAAGATAATACGACCCGAATCCAATGGCTCTATCGGCGCATATTGCAGCGAGAGGCATCGCCGTCGGAAATCGACACGTTGCTCAAGTTACTACCTCCCAAGCCTATTGCGGAGGCTGCACCGGTTGATCCGAAGGCTGCAGAACTGGCTGAGGCAATTGCTAACGCAGAAAAAACTCTTTCAGACAATGGTAAGGATAAAGCTGCCAGACGTCGCTTGGATCAATTGCGCAAGCAAGAACAAGCGCGAAAGTCGGCAGAAGCCAGGAAGGCTCGACAGGCGATGGAACGCGCGAAAGTTGCTGTACCAAGTGCTAGTGGATGGGAAAAAATTATCCATACCTTGCTACTTAGCAACGAGTTCGTTTACGTTCTTTAGTGTTCTTTTTGATCCTCTCCTTGGAGTCCTAGACCTATGAAGACTTGGTTACGCTTTCTTTCATTGCTTATGATCGCTTCTTTGTCAGTGTCAGTTGCAGTTGCTGACGAAAAAACCCAAGAGAAGGGCAAAGGGAAGAAGCAAGCTCCCCTGAGCATTGTCGAGCAATTCCTGAAAGCTCTTGAACCCGCCGAACTGAAAGATGACCAGAAAGAAGCGATCAAGAGCATGATGTCCGAGGTCCAAAAGGATGTGGTAGGTAAACGCGAAGCGGCTGGAATTAAAGCTGAAGTTCTTCGCAAGCGAGCTGCGGCTCGCAAAGAAGGAACAGAGGCTGGCAAGAAAGGGGCTGAACTCAAGAAGCACGTCGAAGATGCTTTAGGTCTCAGCGCTGATCAACTCAAGGTCCTCGACGAAACCGAAAAGGCACTAACTAAGGCTAAGCTTGAGGCTGGCAAAAAACTGTCCGCTGATCAAATTGCCAAGCTTCCAGAACAGGTGCGTCGTTCGGTTCAAGCTCCAGCGGGCAAAGAAGGTGGCAAAAAAGCTAAGGGAGATGGGGCTAAATAGCTAAAATAGAGGATCTGCTAATAACCTATCGTCAAGGGTGAAATACCCTCCACTGTCCCCATACTGCGGAAGATGAGACACCCAAACCCCTCATTTTCCGCATATTTTTGTTGACCCAACCCTACAACCATGATAGCCTCTGTGGGTGGGGAAGACTTTAGGGACTATCCATCTAGGCGGTCTCAAAAGAATTTTTGGCGCGATGCGATCGCAGTGCCGATGATTTTTTTGAGAGAGGTGAAAGGCCCATCTTCCCCGTCCCGAGGCGCAGACTGCAAGTTCGTCAGAATCCCCACCTAGTCCAAGTTGCTGAGCAGAAGAAGTCGAGTTGCAAAAACTCGACGACCATGTTTCAGATCAATAAAGGCTGCGTTACAGAGTAGGGTTCGTGGCCAACCTTGTATTTCGATTTTTGATACTTCATCAATCGAAGGTATCTGCGAAGCGGAGAAGCAGCGTTCTATTTTTTAGAAATGGTTCGCGGCAAGAGGTCCATTCATAGTCTGTCGTTGTTCATGGATATGCTGTTTGTTGAAGCGCATCTGAGAAACAGCGCTACAGGTCACCAAAAAGTTGCTCGAGGTAAACCGAAGAAAGGCTTTTTGGCCCAAGTAAATCGTACTGCAGAAATGCCCTACGGTTGAGTTTTTGTTCGTGCGATGATGTGAACACTACCGGTACTTATCTTTTTTTCATTCACGCATCGCAGCTTGTGAAATCAACAGGACGTTGATTCGACAAATCCTAGGTAAGACAAGCTCTTTTTACTTTTCGTTTATTTCGGAGTTCGACTATGGCAATCGCTCGACCCTTTGGGAGGCGATCAGCGTTCACGCTTGTAGAATTGCTGGTCGTAATCGCCATCATTGGTATTCTCGTCGGCTTGTTGCTTCCTGCAGTTCAAGCAGCTCGTGAAGCAGCTCGCCGCATGCAGTGCTCAAACAATCTCAAGCAGTACGGTTTAGCACTTCACAATTATCATTCGGCCTACAAAGGCTTTCCTTCATTGGTTTTATATGACTGGAACCGCATGCATCCGCCAATTAGCTGGCAGGTGCAGGTGCTTCCCTACATGGAACAAACGGCGTTGTTCAACGGCTTGAATATGTCTGGTGATGCTCGCTTTACACCGATGCCTACACCAACAGACCCAGGTCGGCAGGCTCGCATGATTCAAGTTCCTTATGCTCGCTGTCCTTCGGACGGTTGGGATCCAAACAACGGCTGGGCTCAAACCAACTATTCCGGTAATCTTGGTTCTCAGAGAACAGATTCTGCAGATGGTAACTGCAATACTTGGATGACAGCTGATGTTCACTACGACCAGAACGGTTGGGCTTCTCACGGCAATCACAACGCAACTAACGGTCTGTCGGGCATGATGGGACGTCTTGGTCCTAAGATCAACTTCTCAGCTGTTAAAGATGGAACCTCACAGGTTTTCCACGTTGGCGAAATCTTGCCAGAGTGCCATGATCACTTGGAAGGTTGGTGGAGCTTCAACGGTATGGGTAATGCTCATGCCAGCACCTCCGTACCTCTAAACACCATGACCACATGCGCTGCCAGCACAGCTATCGCTCAAAGTCGTGGTTATCCAAACCCTCAGTGTGCTCCTAAGTACAACTGGAACTACTCATGGGGTTTCCGCTCCAATCATACCGGTGGTGCTCAGTTCTTGTTTGTCGATGGTAGCGTTCGCTTCATTGGACAATCGATCAACTACAACACCTACCAGATGCTTGGTGGACGTGCTGATGCTCGCCCAGTTGGTGATTTTGAATAGTAGTGAGTTTTCGTGGGCCTAGCCCTGCGATAGGCACTACCGTTACAATAAGATGCAAGCCGGCCTTAGTTTAAGGCCGGCTTGTTTCCGTCTTATCCGCCATGTCTTGACCTTGGCAAGTGACCAGTAGTCGTTTGCTTCAGAGAGCTTCTTCGATCCGGCCGATTGAACACTCACTTGACGTTCCTCGATCCAGACTGGCATTGAATTAAGAACCCTCAAACCGATGACATTTAATACAGTTCGTTTTTGCAAGATGGAGTTGAACGTGAAGAGAAGACATCTCTTAGGTTGCATGTTAGTCGCATGTTTTAGTTTGATAGCAACGACAGGCTGTGGTGGTAGTGGACCAAAGCTGGCAAAGGTAACTGGTAAAGTCACCCTCAAGGGTCAGGCTATCAAAGGTGCTAATGTCCAATTCCAACCAGAAAATGGCCCGATGGCAATTGGAATCACCGACGACCAAGGAAGTTTCACTCTTACCACCAATGGTCGCGCTGGTGCTCCGGTTGGTTTATGCAAGGTTTCAGTCTCCAAACCAGCCGCCGCTCCAACCAACTCGATGCCTGCCAATCCGACCCCTGAAGATATGGCTAAAATGGCGAGTGCGGCAGCAAAAGGTGGTGGCTTGAAACGTACCGAGCCACCGAAGAGCGAAGTTCCAGAAAAATATGGTGACCCAGCTCAAAGCGGTTTGACCGCTGACGTCAGCAGCAACGCCGCTGACAATAATTTCGAATTTACACTTCAGTAATTTTCTGAAGATATTTCCTTACAGCACATCGTATCCTTGGCACCAATGCCTGTACCGATTATCAAATCCGGTTCGTTCGCCAAGCGACGAACCGGATTTATTTCTGTTAAATTGCTATGGCTGGCCGGTAGCGCCATGTTCATAGTCGCGATGGCGTTGCCATTAATTCAACGCAAGCAACAAATTCTTCAAATCCAAACTGCCATTGATCGAGAGGACCTCTCCGCCGCTCGACGGTCGCTGGAAGAGTTTCTCGAATCTCATCCCAACGATGCAGAGGCAATCTACCTTCTCGGCTCCGCGGCTCGACGCCAAGGTGACTTGATCACATTCCGTAACTGCATGGAAGCAGCGGCGACTAAGGGCTGGCCTAAATCGGCTATTGACTTCCAGTATCAACTACTGAACGTTCAGCTCGGCAAAGGAGATCAAGCTTTACAGCAGGAACTGCTGGCGAAAGGGGATGGCAGCCCGCAAATTTCCGATTCTGTCGCTGCCCAAATCTATCAAGCTATCGCCTATGGTCACCTAGCAACCTATCGGCTGAAGGAAGCTTGGGAAGCAAGCGAGTATTGGTTGCAGTGGCAACCGAATTCCATCGCCGCGCATTTACTAAAAGCTGATATTTACGAGCGAATCGGCGATCCAACCCAAGCGATTGAACAATTCCGCAGCATTCTGAAAATAGATCCTTCGCAACCTGCTGCTCGCGCGCAATTAGGGCGAGGGTTGCTTGAGCAGAATCAAGTAGAAGATGCTCTAACACTATTTGAAGGCTTAGTACAAGAGAATATCGCTTCACCCAAAGTTCAAATTGATTATGCGGATGCTTTACTGCGTCTGGGCCGAACCGCTGAAGCCAAGCGCGCTTTGCAGGGTGCATTTTCACTTGGACTCGGTCGCGATGAGCGCGCTCGAGCCTCTGCTCTTCGCGGACAAATATCGATGGATGAAGGTGACTGGGAAGTTGCTGCTGCTGACTTCTTAGTTGCAATCGAGATCGCTCCCGATCGCACCCAAACCTATTTCCTTCTCAGTACTGCCTTGAATCGCTTGGAACAACCAACACTGGCCGAGCAATACCGCCTACAAGGTGAAAAACTGCAAGCCTCTGCGACTGAGAACTTCCAAAAGATTCGCAACGTTCTAGCTCAAATACTCGATCGCCCAACCGATCCAGAACTGCGTACCAATGTTGGCCGCATGATGATCGAACAGGGAAAAGTTGCTGAGGGATTGCGGTGGGTCGAAACAGCCTTGCAATATGATCCTAAATATACTCCAGCTCTCGATGTGATTCGTCAGTTCAGCGCCGCAAATCCAGGATAAACCGATGCTCGCCGTTCTTAACATGCGTCGTCGCCGCGGATACAAGCGCTCGATTGGTAGATGCCAATCTTACTTTTGGCTGCTTTTGATCAGCCTCCCAATAATGACCGGCTGTCGTCCCAGCGATACCGAATCCAAAACCAACTCTCCCGAGTCTGGCAATACCGAAACATCCCCAGCCCTCTCTACCAATTCGACGGCGGCTGGTAACGACTCTAGCCAAATGCCGATAGCCGGCTCACCAAAACCGAATAACACAGCAGCCGAATCGATTTACAAGGATGTCGCTCAGCAAGCTGGTATTCAATCCGTCTATCGAAATGGTCAGGAAGCTGGTGAGGCGAGTATTGTGGAATCGCTCGGAGGTGGAGTCGCTGTTTTGGATGTGAATAATGACGGCTTCCCAGATTTCTTTTTTCCAGGTGGAGGTGAGATCGCTCCCAACAAACTATCTCCGTTACCTGGAAAAATGTTTCTTAATCTTGATGGCACAGAATTTATCGATATCAGTCAGCTTTCATCGACCAACGCCACTGTCCATTACAGCCACGGTGCCTCAGCCAGCGATTTCGATAACGATGGCTTCACCGATCTGTTGGTAACAGGTTATGGAGGCTTGGTTCTTTGGCACAACCAGGGTGATGGAACTTTCCAACGCTGTGACACAGAAGCTGGCTTGTCAGATTCTCTATGGAGCAGTAGCGCAGCGTGGGGAGATATCACCGGCGATGGTTTGGTTGACCTTTATGTGGCTCACTATGTCAACTGGAGTTGGGATAACCATCCCCTTTGTCGTGGCCCCAATCCTGGTCAGCGCGATGTTTGCTCACCGGGAGATTTTAAAGGGCTCGATGATACTTTGTACGTGAATCGAGGTGACGGCACCTTTGAAGATGCCTCCAAGGCGCTGGGACTCGTATCGGGTGGCAAGGGGTTAGGCGTTGTCATGCACGACCTTAATCAAGATGGGACGCTCGATATCTATATCGCCAATGATACCGAGCCGAATTTCTGTTACCTCAACCGTGATGGGAAACTACAAGAGCAAGCTCATCGCATGGGAATAGCCATCGACGATGAAGGTATTCCCAACGGAAGCATGGGTGTGGACATGTGCGATTACAATCGTGACGGTCGTCCTGATCTCTGGGCCGCTAATTATGAACGCGAGTCATTTGCCCTGTATCGAAACGAAGGAAATGGTTTCTTCCTTCATGTGAGCCGATCTAGCGGAATAACGGCGTTAGGAGGGCTTTTTGTAGGATTCGGTACATCTTTTGTCGACATCAACGGCGATGGATGGGAAGACATTCTTGTTTCCAATGGACATGTTATTAAGTACCCGATTCACGCCACGCGACGTCAACGGCCGCTGATGCTTATAAATCGAAATGGAAAATTCGTCCGGCAACGCTTCACCGATGATGACTTCTTCTCTCAAGAACGCGAAGGTCGCGGTTTGGCACTCACCGATTTTAATCGGGATGGTTATCCGGATGTTGCTATCGCTCACCTCAATGAACCAGCCGCTTTACTGCAACATCACTCCAAACTCTATGAAAACTTTTTGGTGCTAAAGCTAGTGGGAACGACTTCCTCTCGCGATCCTATCGGAGCTAAGGCGACTTTGGTAACCGACTCTCAACCGATTGTCCGCTTTCGAAAAGGTGGAGGAAGCTATCTTTCAAGCTCAGAAGCAAGCCTTTTCTTCGCTTGGCCGAAATTCACCACAATCAAGGAGCTAAAAATACGCTGGCCTTCCGGTATCGAACAATCCATCGCAGCTTCAGATCTTTCCGACTGGATGACCGTTGTAGAACCTACCGATAGTTCACCAGTCGATACAACCAACGATGAGGAATCTGCCTTATGAAAAAATATTCCTCGATCGTCGCGATAGTATTCTTTTTCTCCTCGCTCGTCACACTCGGATGGCAGGTCTGGCGGATCGATTACTTGGGTCTATTGAAGATCAACAGCAACGATACCCAAATCGAGCTGACAGCCAAGGACTGGGAGAATGCCATGATGTCGCTGGATCAAAATCAATCGCAACCTGCACTTGATTACATCGCATTCTCGCGCGGTAATCAAAAACTAGCGTCGCGTCGAGCGTTGCTGGAAGGTCGATTGATGTTGGCTAATTCTAAACCTCGTGCAGCCGAGCAGGCTTTTGCTGAAGCGCTCGTCGATAGCGACATACGGCCGCTGGCACTGTATTGGCTAGGTGCTGCAACGTACGCCATTGGCAATCCACGTATGGCCGCGGATCGTTGGCTTGAGGCTATTGCTGCTCGACCTGATCTAGCACCTGCCCACCGATCATTGTCGATGTATTTCTACGACCTGGGTGCTTCGGACAATGCCGTATTTCATCTCACCGAACTGGCAAAGCTAGAACCGAAAGATGGCCGCCCTCTACGCTTGCTCGGTCTGGTTTACAAAGACAATGAACGCTATGAAGATGCCGCCATCAACTATCGTCAAGCATTACAGCGACAGCTTTCAGAAACAAGTCGTCAAGAAGTTCTAGTGGAACTGACTGACTCTCTTTTGAAAACTCGAAACTATCAAGAAGCTCTTGAAGCTATTACTCAATGCACCGAGTCAAACGATGTTCGAGTCCTTAAGGCGGAATGCTTGGCAGGACTTGGAAAGAATGAGGAAGCGATCCAGGAACTCGACCTGGTACTTGCCGTTGCTCCCGATCACCTGCGAGCTCTTCTACAAAGAGGAACACTTGAATTGGAAACTGGAAACATCGATGCCGCCGTCGGTAGTTTCTCCATCGCCGCCAAGAAACACCCGATGGACTACACCGCACATTTCAAACTGTCTCAAGCCTTACGGCGAGGCGAGAAGAACGAGGAGGCGGACAAAGAAGCGGCTGAAGCGGATCGCATCAGGATCATTCGTGAACGATTCGCCGAACTTCATCAACAGGCCGCCGCCAAACCTGAGGATGCTTCGCTGCGATATGAACTTGGCAAGACCGCTTTGGCGCTACAGATGGATTCCGTCGCCGAAAACTGGTACCGCGCTGCCTTGCAAATGGATCCTAAATACGAGCCCGCACGAGACGCACTGAGGCAATTTGAGGCCAAACGTGAGGAAAAAGGGGCCCAAACCCCACCAGCGAGCCCCCCAAGCCAATAACATTTCCTTTACCATTCCCACTTCAGCAACTAACCTAGAGGGTGTGAACGAGGGGGCTTTCCCAGGCTCCAATCCCACGCCTTCCTTAATTATTCCCGCCTTACCATTAAGAAGTTGCTGAATAATGACTTGGTTAAGTCGTCGTTGTCCTGTTGGGGCATACGCATATTTCGTTGCCATTTTGCTTTCGCTCTGTTCGGTTGCGTTTGCGCAATCAACAGTCGAGTTAGCGCGTCTTATTCATCCAGAAGTTGCGGACAAATTGGGGCTAGATGATGCCCAGCGGGCGAAACTCCAATCGCTCCTTCAGCAACGTCTTGATCTACAAAACAAGGCTACGGCTGAACAGCCAGCCGACTTCACAGCGATCGATAAGCAAATCAAGGACACATTAACTGCCGAACAATGGAAGGCTTGGACAGAGACACCACCGGAACAAAAACTTCGCTTTCAATTTCGCGATCAGAAGTGGGGAGATGTTTTGCAGTGGTTTGCCAGCCAGGATAATCTGACGCTGGTAATGGATCGATCGCCAACAGGGACATTTACCTACTCGGACAATCGCTCTTATTCGCCCACCGAAGCGATCGATCTTCTGAATAGTGTCTTACTGACCAAAAACTTTACTCTATTGCGACGTGAGCGAATGCTCACCGTTATTGAGCTCTCAGGTGAGATACCAATCGAGTTGATTCCTCGTCTCAAACTTGAAGAACTCCCGGCGCGTGGTCGATTCGAACTAGTCAGCATTTTGTTTCCACTCGGCAAAAGACCGATTGATGCCGTGGTTAACGAAGTAACACCCTATCTCAGCAATTATGGGCGTGCCGTTCCACTCGCACAGAGTCGCCAGCTATTGGTGATCGAGACGGCAGGCAAAATGCAGACCATTAATTTGCTGATCTCTTCTATCCCTGAACCTCCACCACCACAGCAACCCCCACCTCCTCCACCACCTCCCCCCGCACCCGTCTTTGCTTCGTATCCACTTGGGGAACTTGATCCACAAGCAACCTTAGCGACAATCAAAAAGCTCGTTCCCAGCGAGCAAATTACGGTCGATCCCAAAACTCGCGTTTTAAGCGCCTTCTTAGTGCCTGCCCAGCAGACCGCGATTCAAACTGCAATCACGACGATGCAGAAAGACACCTCAGGGTCCGCTGCTATGGAATCGAAAACTTACAGCTTGGGCAGCGTCGACTTTGAAGCTCTGGAAAAACAAATACTCGCCATCGCTCCTTCGTCATTGGTATCGCATGACGAGGAAAACAAAAAAGTCATTGTGACTGCCTCTCCTATCGATCAAGCGAATGTCTCCAAGTTGCTCGAAGCAGTTGGCACGCAAGTCGCCTCAAACGATATGACATTACAAGGCTTTCAAGTAGGAGCGACGCAAGCGGCAGCTGTTTCTCTTTCTCTGAAGACGATGCTACCGAACGCACAAGTTTTAGCCAATGACAAAACGGGGACGCTGGTTGTACGTGGATCGGCCAGCGATATCAAACTAGCTGAGGAAATCATCGCGACCTTTCGCAAACAACCGCTTCAGAATGCTACTTTGCTGAAGGTATTTCCCTTAGAACGGCAAGTACCTGCAACCTGGCTGACACAAATAACCAAAGCATTTCCCGACGCTTTTTTGTGGTTGGATGCTGAGCAAAAACAATTGCTTATGCTCGGATCCACCGACGACCAAGCTCGTATGGATGTGATGCTGCCGGAACTTAAAAAGCTGCTCCCAGCCGCCGACGATCGACAAGTGAAAATTTATTCGCTCTCGGCTGCTCAAAAACAGCGCTGGCCTTTGGTGGAAACAGCCGCTACGACCATGCTACCCGACGCCACTTTTTCTCCACTCACGGACAACCAAGAACTGATTGTGTGGGGATCTGCCAGCGACCATCTAAAACTGACTGCATTGCTGGAACAATTACAACGCGAATCAGCCACCGGTACAAAGATTCGCTGGCCGAAGATTTATAAACTTTCGATGCAACAACCCGCCATGGTCCGCGAACTGATTCAGACCCAGTTCCCTGAGGCTAAGATCTCTTTGGCTGATGGCGAATTAACAGCCTGGGCAGATCAAGAGACTCAGGCCTCGATTGCTACCCTCATCGATAAGCTCAGCGCAGAAATGCCCGTAGCTGCTCAAACTGAGCTGAAATCTTATTCACTACCAGGTACCACTGTCACGACTCTGCAAACAATGCTGGCTGATGCACTAGGTAAAGCGAAAGTAATACCAGACGCGGTTACAAATCGACTTTTGGTATGGAGTGACAGCGAAACCCACAACCAGATTCAGCAGATCATCGATCAATTATCGCAACTGCCAACACCCGATCAGCAAAAGGTGTTAGTCGCTTATACATTACAACACTCGGATGCAATCAGCCTAAAGACTCTTTTGGTCAGCGTAGTTCCCGATGCGGTGTTTGTAGCAGGTACCGATGGTCGTCAATTAGTCGCAACGGCGTCGCTTCAAGACCAACTCCGTATTAAGTCGACCATTGAACAATTGGATGTACCAGTTGCCGCTTTAGATGCAGAGGAGATTCGTACCTACGATATCAAGAATGGTCTTACGGCAGCTACTTTGATGACGACCCTACAGACGATCTTTCCAAAATTGAAGATGTCTGTCGAAACGACCAACAATCAAATCATTGCCACCGGTCCACTCAAAGATCATCAGCAACTCCAAGCAGCGCTCGATAAGCTATTCTCATCTGGTTCTACCGAAGCCGTTGAAGCGCGTACCTACGAAGTGCCATTTGGTGAGCTCACGACCTTACCATCAATTCTCATGCAAGTTGCGCCACGTGCAATTTTTAGTACCGATACGGTCAGTCGTACCATTGTCGCCTGGGCAACACCCACACAGCATGAGCGAATTTCGCAGGCTATTGAACAGTTAAGCCAAACAGCGAAAGGCCGTCAGGTTTTACAGGTATACGCTGTGCCTGCTCACCGCAGTCCGATGGTTCGTCTCGCTCTAACAGCCACATTTCCTACTGCCGCTATTGGAGTTGACGGGAATAGTGGTCAGATCATTGCTTTGGCCGGCAAAGAAGTGCAAGAGAAAATCGGTGAGGCGATCAAACAGCTCTTGGCAGCACCAGACACCACATCGACGCGAACTGCCAAGAAGTATGAGGTATCGAAGAAGTTTCGCGCCACATTCCCCACCCTAGCCACAACGACTCTACCAACCATCAGTGTGGCCACTCCGGCAACCGACCTCACATCTCCTGTGGTTATTTTGGCAACACCCGCTGAACATGAAGTGCTCGAGCAACTTGCTCAGTCTCTGAGAGACAGCGATAGCTTTAACCTGGATGAACAAGTCTTTCAGGTCTATGAATTAGGTGATATTGATCCGGTAATTTTCCAAAGTTTAGTTACCGAAACACGGCCGCAAGCTCGCATTCTAGCAACACCCACAACCGCCTTGCCTACTCGAATCACCATTGCGGACACCGCAGAAGGACACGTCGCAATTGAGAAACTACGCACCTCGCTTCAGGAAAGCTACCGCTCGGTCGCAGGTCTCATTTTCAAGGTATACAGCGTCCGCGGAGATCTCATAACGCAAATAACGACCATGGCGACGACTCTGGCACCCACAGCCAAAGTTTTCCCGAATGCGGCTGCTGGCAAAGTAACGGTTATCGCTACTGAAGCGGATCATACCAAATTCGCTTCTTGGATTCAGGAACTTCAATCGCAAACTCGACCAGCAGATCAAAGTTTGCAGTCCTACAAAATCCGCAAAGACCTTTCTACTACTGCAACCACTTTACTTGCAGCGAGATTTCCTGGCTCACGACTGATCCCGACCGGTGATC
>JAUMAI010000215.1:0-7177 GCA_032116775.1 Pirellula sp.
CAAAGACTCGTTCGGTGAGTTGCTTTCCCTTTTCGCTGACGACATTTCCTTGCGGGCTTAGTTTCTTTCTTAAAGCCGACAGGGCCTCTGACGAGGTACCACTTCGGGTGTCGATACGTTGAATCACGGGAGTTCTGAGCGGATTGGGCATCACAAAAGTCCGAAAAACGGATCTAAATAAGGTTCGGAGGGCTGAGTCACCCTTTTGAGGCTACATTCTAGTTCAATCGCCAGAATTGTAGAGTGAAAGGGTCGTTTCTTCGAGGAGGTGCCCTGAGGGGCGAGTTCCTCACAACAATCCGACCGCAGCAATATCGCGTAGACCACTGAAGGATTGGAAAGTTCAGCTGATTGTTGTCGCCGAGTGGCAAAAAAGGGTGTTTTTTAGTTTCTGCCATCTCCAATAAGCAGCTGTACCGGTCAAAAAAGGACCGAAATCGCTCATTCGATAGATTCCAAAAGTTCAGGAAGAAAATGAGCTCCGGTGCTGGTCGCAGGGTTATTTGGGGGCAGACGGAGCTGGCTCGGGGGTATTCCAAGCGGCAGCTTGGCTCGGGACTCGAGGATCGGAAGCGGCATGCAGTTTCCCATCAGCTGTGCGCTGGATGGCTTGAGCGATCGCCGAAGCTCCGATGGTTCGGATGGGGTGGCCCAGCTTCCGCAACTCATCCTTGAGTACCTCTGGCATTCTTTCTTCAACAATCGTTTCGTCCGGTTGCCATTGGTGGTGCACACGTGGTGCCGCGACAGCCTCGTCGAGGGGCGAGCCTTGATCGAGTGTCGCTGTAACAATTCGCATGACAGCTGTGATGATCTTGGGACCTCCCGCTGCTCCACAGCTTAAGACTGGTTGAGCATTGGCATCGAGTACAAGGGTGGGACTCATGCTGGATAACGGACGCTTGCCTGGAGCTACGGCATTCGCTTGAGAGCCGACCAAACCGAAGGCATTAGGTGTTCCAGGAGCGATACTGAAATCGTCCATTTCGTTGTTCAGCAAGACGCCAGTGCCTGGGACGATAACTTTGCTTCCGAAAGAAGTGTTGATCGTCGAGGTGATGGCAACCCAATTTCCTTCGTTATCGGCGGTCGTTAAGTGCGTGGTATGTTTTCGATCGTCAAAGAAATATCTTTCAGCCTGAGGTGGCTGATTGTGCGCTGGCACTTTCGATTTGGAGGTGCGAGACATTTTGCCAGCGAGTTCACGACCATACACAGGATCGACTAAACCTTTGGGAACGTTTACGAAATCGGAATCTCCTAGCCAGTGGGCGCGATCCGCGAATGCGAGCTGCATGGCTTCAAGCATCAAGTGATATGCCTCCGCTGGCTTGGATCGCCAAAGCTCCGGCAGTGGATATTCCTGCAGCATATGCAACATTTGCGCGACGTGAATTCCGCCCGAACTGGGAGGTGGCATGCCGATTATCTGATAATCGCGATAGCGGGTACGGAGTGGTTCTCGAAACTTACACTCGTAACGAGCGAAGTCATCCGTAGCGAGGATACCGCCATTGGCTGTCATCCATTTTCCTACCATTTCGGCAAAGGGGCCCAAATAAAACCAATCTGGGCCATGTTGCGCAAGAGAGCGAAGTGTGTTGGCCAGGTCAGGTTGACGTAAGGTTTCACCCAATTCGTACGGAGCGCCATCAGCTTTGAGAAGGATCCTAGCTGTTTCCGGATATTGGCGAATAAGTTCCGCCTCAGACTTAATGCGGCTCGCCAGCACTCGATCGATGGCAAATCCTTCTTCGGCATGGGTAATGGCTGGAGCAAAAAGTTCGTTCCAAGCTAGATGCCCTGCTTTGGTCGAGAGTTGGTAAAGGGCAGAGATTTGTCCAGGTGTCGCCACGGCCAAGGGGCCGTTCTGACTGAGATTGCCATCTGGTTTGCCATTTCGCAGGTACATATCGGCATGGGCAAGATGGGGAGCCATCTCGCGTCCATCCAGGGCATAAATCTGCCCATTCGCAGTCCGTATAATGGCCAAGCAGCCTCCTCCGATACCGGAGTTATGGCTATCCACGACGCTGAGAGTCAGAGCGGCTGCGATTGCAGCATCTATAGCGTTGCCACCTTTCGAATACATCGTCAACGCAGCTGCAGTCGCCAAAGGATGCACACTGGCAACGACATTTGAGCCTGTCGCAAGTGTCGACAGGGAAGTCGCCTCACTAGAATCCTGAAATCCGAACAATGTTCCAGAGTGAGAACGAACTAGGGTGGAGGCAGTCAAGTACAGTGCAGATGCAGCAAGCCATTGTCGTCGAAGCATAACTGTGTTCGCTGTCCGATTTCTTGTTGACCTAATGGATTGGTAACGCAGAATTTGCGATTTCAATGGGAACCACCGAGCCACTTGTGTAGTCCGGGGATCCATAGGTTACAATAAGCATAACCGCGGATCCGCGAGGCACTCATTTTTTGTTCTTTCTAAATATGTTTTTTGATTGGAAAATGGCAATGCATACCCAACAACATAGGCAATGCTGCTGGCCAAACTTCGCAAGTTGGGTCATCGCTGTACTGCTTTTCGGTTGCATCAGTTGTAACGACTCGGGTGATTCCGTAGTTCCTGTTCCAACACCCAAAACTGCAACGCCAACCGCAGAGCTAAGTGATAAAGCGGGGTCAGAAGAAATTCTGCTGAGGATCGGTGAGTTGACTCAGCAAGCGGTGCAAGCATCACCCCCTAATTATGAATTGTTGTTGGAGGCGGGCGCGCTCGCCGATCGCTTGCAAAATTCCGCCAAGGAGATCGACGTTTCTGGTAAACAACTTCTAGCGACCGCCTTCTATAATCAAGCTTGTGCCTATTCGCGGAAGTCCGAAAAAGATAAGGCGTTTACCGCCCTAGATCGAGCGCTCAGCTTCGGCTTTGATGACGTTGCGTTACTCAAAGAGGATGCAGACCTGGCTGGTGTCCGTGATGATGAACGTTTCAGTAAACTGACCAAGAAAATGGAGAGCGTTGCCAAACAAGAGATAGAGACAGAAGTCAACGAAGCACTGGCAAGTACTGAGCCATTCCCGTTTGATTTCAGTTTGGAAAACATCGAAGGTAAAAAAGTGTCGCTATCCGAATTGCGCGGATCAAAAGTTACGATCGTTGATATTTGGGGAACATGGTGCCCACCCTGTCGGATGGAGATTCCACACTTCGTCGAGTTGCATCAACAATGGAAGCAAGATGGGTTGCAAATCGTTGGAATCAATTACGAACGCGGTGAGAAAGAAGATTTTATTCCGAAAATCGAAGAGTACCGCAAGGAAGCTGGGATCGAGTATCCGTTGGTTCTCGGCGATGATGCGACTCGTAATCAAGTTCCAGAATTTCAAGGCTATCCAACGACGCTCTTCTTAGATAGCGAAGGTATCGTCCGCGCCAAGTTAGTTGGTTACCATCCGAAAGAACTGTTGGAAGGAGTCGTCAAGCGACTCATGGAGAAGGCGAAATAAAGTAGCTTTCCAACTCCCATATCTCACAAAACGACTCCAGATAGTTCGGAACCAATCGCCCTGTTTCTTTTTGCAAAGGTTGAAATGTTCGCTAAATCACTTCTCAAACTGTGGCGATGTGGTTCGCTGTTTACGCTTGCCTTATTGGCTGTCAACGTTTACTCGCAAGACAAAGAAGTAACCGATCAAGATAGTCAAGGTGGAGTTGCGGCTAGTGTGAGGCCAGGGATCAACAAAGATTTTTTAGATCCTAACTTGCCCGTCGAACAATGGGTTCAACGTTTTGAAGTAGAAAGCCGGGAGGTTTTCGCTGCGCGGAAAGAGATTTTAGCTTCATTGGGATTGAAGAGTGGTATGTCAGTGGCCGATATCGGATGTGGGACAGGGCTGTTCTTACAGCCTCTCTCCGCATCCGTTGGCAACATGGGCTCTGTCTATGCGGTCGATATTTCTCCAAAGTTCGTCAAGCATTTAATAGAGCGAGCTGACAAGGAATCGCTGGCAAATGTGAAGGTGGTGCTGTGTACTGATCGGACGACTGAATTAAAGCCTGAGTCGATCGATGCTGCCTTGGTTTGTGACACCTATCATCATTTTGAGTATCCTGCTCAAACATTAAAGTCGCTCTACCAAGCACTGCGTCGAGATGGCTTGTTGGTCGTTGTTGACTTCAATCGAATTGAAGGGAAGTCGCGTCCATGGACTTTGGAGCATGTACGGGCTGGAAAAGAAGTCTTTCGGAAGGAAATCGAAGATGCCGGTTTTCGGTTCGAAGAGGAAGTTGGGGTTGATGTTTTCCAAGAGAATTACTTGTTAAAGTTTCGCAAGTAGCAAAGTTGACTTATTCACGCAAGCAAATCCACAGAATATCAAATCCACGGAATAGATCACTCGGCTGGCACTGTGAGCGGTAGCGGCCAAACGATAAAGGGGAACGGCATTGGCCAGCGAGAATCCATACCGTCCCATATTGAAAACGGTCAGTGGTTCGACGGATAGCACCGGGAACAAAGCTGACATAACTGGAAGTGGTACGTCGTTGAGTGCTGCGTCAAAACAGCCTTTTGGCTTCGTCTCTTTGGTTGCCCTTGTTGTGGCCAGTATGATCGGCTCCGGGGTTTTTACGACCAGCGGGTTTGCGCTGGGGGATCTTAAGGATTCTCGGCTAGTGATGGCTGTGTGGTGTGTCGGCGGAGTCGTTGCTCTTTGTGGAGCGATTGGCTACGGCACATTGTCAGCACGTTTACCTGGTTCGGGCGGTGAGTATCTCTTTCTGTCACGGGCCGTTCATCCGGCGATCGGTTTCTTAGCGGGTTGGATATCGCTTATTGCTGGCTTTACGGTCCCAATGGCGCTCGCTGCTAAAACATTTGCAATTTATTTACTCAGCGGCTCCCAGGTGAGTGAAGCGATTGTTGTCGCGGTTGCAATTGGAGCGATTGTTATCGCTGCAATCGCCAATTTGATTTCAGCGCACGGTGGAGCTTGGCTGCAGAATGCGTTGGTGATTATCAAGCTCATACTGCTTACAATCTTTATTGGTTTGGCTGCCTTAACGCCAGCGGATAGATGGTACTCCAACACGTTACCGATAGATCAATGGCCTGGGGCTGGTGATTTGGTTACGGTGTTGTTGATGATGGCCGGTTCGCTAGTGTGGGTTTCCTTGAGCTACACCGGATTTAATGCAGCCATCTATGTCGCTGGCGAAGCACAGCGCGCGGAAAGTTGGGTTCCGCGGTCGATGGTTGTAGCTACGTCGGTCGTTACCGTATTTTATGTCGTATTGAATTATGTGTTTCTACATGCAGCACCGGCTGAAGTGATTGCCTACAAGCCAGAAGTCGCACTGATTGCAGCAGAGCATTTGCAAGGCAAGGGATTAGCTAACTTCGTTCGTATCATTGTCTGTTTAGCAACTTTCACATCCGTATGGTCCATAGCGATCGCTGGACCACGAGTCTACACGCAGATGGCGCAAGATGGTGTGATGCCTAAGTGGTTAGTAGGGAAGGGGAGTGAGCCGCGATTGGCGATTGCTTCTCAGGCCATATTGGCAACCCTTGTGGTGTATTTCGCATCCTTGCAAAAAATGCTCGGCTATCTTGGGTTGACCTTATCGCTATGTGCCGCTTTGACGGTGGCCTGTGTCTGGCTGCCAGCTGTGCGGCGAACAAGTGAACCAGAAACCACAACCTCCTGGAAAGATCGCTTCGCATTATTGGCTGCTTCTATCTACGTGATTGCCACTATCGGTTTAATGGCCCTGGGAGCAATCTCTCGATTAGGTGAGGCTTCAGCCGCTGGTATCACTGTGGTTATCGGTTTGGTCTTGGCGGTCACCTGGAGATATATCGGCAAGTAGTTTGCTAGGGAGAATGCTATCCTGCAGCACAGAATGCTGCGACGGTTCTGCAAGAACAAAGTGATCGCGGGTGAAGCTTGATTTACAAAGTCGTTTTTCTGTCAGCTTGAATCCTGTTAAGTGTCTGATTCCGCGGGCTAGTGAGAAATCGCTACCTTGCATTCGGCGGTGTCGCCAGCTGACGAAAAAGACAGAATTGCGGATTGCTCGCCAGTCACGCTTATGTCGGGAGTTGGAACAGGATTCTGAGAGCGGAAAACAGTGATAAAAATCGGCTAAAAAACGGTTTTTGAGGAGTTTGGCACAGAATTTTCACTCTCCAGGAACCATTTTAGATGAACCCACGTCTACACCGGCGTCGGTGGCCTAGATTATCCGTGACTAGATTATCAGCGGCCTAGATTTTCAGTGCCCCAGACTTTTCGAAAAGGAATTTCCCTTCAATTCTGAAGGGGAGATTCACATTGGCGTTAAAAAGCTCTTCTCAACGGGAATGTTCGCGTATGTTTCGCCTTCTCCAAAAACAATATCTCGCTCTGTTTTTGCCAACGCTTCTTGCCTGTTCTCCAATAGCAAGCCGAGGCGAGGAAATTGGTTTTGTGGAAACATATGCGTTGGCAAAAGAACGCGCAACTGTTTTGCCTCAGTTGATACCTGAAACAGAAGACTACTATTACTACCACGTCATGTTTTATCAATCGACGGGCAAAGTCGCCGACGCTGAAGCGATGCTCGATGCCTGGATAAGAAAGCATGGCGAGACACAGTTAGCCCAACGCATGCTGGCGCGTCAGATGATGCTCACGTTCAGCACGAATCGTGAGCGGACGATTGAGTACTTGAAGCAGAAGCTAGGCGTCAATCTCAATCATACACCCCCGCAGCGAGATAGGGCAGCGGCTTTAAGTACGGCTTTGGATGGAAATCTAGTTGAATATCAAGCGGTGCTTAAGCGAGCCATTGAAACACACCGGGAATTGGCGCATGTCGAGGATGGGGCGTTAGTCGATACGATTCCGCAACTCACTGATGATGTAATCCTTCGTGCTTGGTTGGCTCGTATTCGTCGAGTCGATATTCCCGAATTACCTGAACTGATTATACGCGAACTGAAAGCCGAAAACTCTGCTGGTTTCGGGTGGGCACCTATTCATGCTTCGCTCACCAAATCGCAGTTGGATCAATTATTGAGCTCGATGCCGAATCTTCTGGAGAATGATCGATTTGTTCATACACAATTGCAGCGTTTGAAGCCCGACGGCGATTCGTCGCTGGCTGATCGAGATATCATGCGGGCTTACTTGCAACGCTTGGAAGACTTTGTGTCAAAGCTGCCACCGAGCCAACGTA
>JAUMAI010000216.1:0-8441 GCA_032116775.1 Pirellula sp.
GGAGCAAAAATCGCTAGGGGGAGAGGGGCTGGGGGTGTGGGGGAATCGCCCACACTCAACTGGTGAGCCAGTGACGAATCTTTTCAAAGCTCATCAAGATACTCAAACTCGAAAAAGGTCCTGCTAATCTCACAAAAATTCTGGATATCAGAAGTGAGCTTCCGGGTCGATAGCATCGTTAAGCGGCTAATTAAATACGAGCTGAAATAATGATTGAGGAACCAAGAGTCAGTCTTTAGAACAAATCGATCCGAAATTCAACGCACGAATGAAAGTGGCATTGCTATCAAAAGCATCTGGCGAGTTTCGGTCATTAGAAGGCTATCAAATCACTTGGTTGTCATTCTTATAAGCCTCAGAAGCTCCTGCAAAATCATCCTCGCTGAGATGAGGGTTGAAACGCAACGGCGAACTTGGTTGCGAGGCGAATCTGAATCCCCCTCACCCCCAGCTCCTCTCCCCCTGGCGATTTTTTCTGCGCAAAAACGCCGGGGCGAGGGGAGCCCTATGTATTGAGTTTCTGGCTACCTTTTCCCAAGGAGGTCAGCTGTAAAAGTTCTCTGTCTCGATTCCTTACCTTCCTTCTGGACGTACACAGCGTGGCGCATATTGCCGTAGAAAAACCGGCCAGTCTTTGGCGATCTCTGGATGGAGTTGTGGAGCTGGTCCGATGAAAAGTGTGTCGGGGCTCCACCAGGTTCCTTCAATAGTGCTATGAAAGTAACCCACCGCAGGATCATTGATGGCATCGTTGATAGAAAAGCCTGTACCTCGCCAACAGGTTGCCTTGAATCGATCTTCCGAGATGATTTCAAGTAGCAGATAGCCATTAACACCAGGTTGTTCGATGTATACGAACTTGTTGTCTCTCTCTAGTTCGTGGTTATAGAGTCTCGTCCATACACAGCCGAAGCGGCGCAATTGGCCGGGAGGTGAGTTGTCTGGTGTCGAATAGACAAAGGCATCATCACTGATGACGATTCCCGTATTCTGCTCCGAACCATTTCGCAGATTTCGTTCCTTGCCAAAGTAGTAGCCCTCTCGAAGTGGCGTCTTGCGCCGTGTTGAAATATCAGCTTGGGGTGATGGAATACTGTCGAGCTTTTCGCTGCGAGTCGCTGATAGGTTTAAGACGTCATTCCCTGGGAAAAGCGTGGACTTAAACACAGCCAATAACGAGTTGTGTGATAGATAGAAGCTGAAGGCAAAAACGATTACGAGAAGAGAGGTGAAGTAGAGTAATATCCTCGAGCCACTATTTATTCGCCTTGTTCGATTCTTCAGCGGTTTCGTGACCAGCTGGACGTTGTGGAGGCTGGAGCTATTCATACCGTACCACAGATCATTATCTCGGTTTTGTATTAATCGAAGTGTTGCTTCGTCTAATACGATGCTGGCATGTAGATCATGCCACTGGGACAAGGCAGCGATTGCATCGTTGGGTGTTTGAAATCGATCTGCAGGATTTTTGGCCAATAGTCGTTCGATACAATCGCACAAGCAATCAGGTAGATCTTGCCGAAGCTGTTTAAGTTTCGGTGGTTGGGCGATAGCATGCGCGACCACTTTTTTTAGTGGATTGTCCCAGTTAGGACTTGAAAATGGGGCCTTACCAGTCAGAAGTTTAAATAAGTTACAGCCGACGCTGTAGAGATCGCTTCGTATGTCCGCAAATTTCGGATCCATCGCTTGTTCGGGTGAAACATAATCGATAGTGCCTAGGAACTGCTCGGATCTGGTGAGGGATTTATCAGATGAATCTGGGTTAGGTTTCGCAAGTCCGAAGTCAATCAAGCGAATCCTTCCATCGCTCCCTAGGATGATATTTGAAGGTTTGATGTCGCGATGGATAACTCCTTGTTGTGATAGATACTGTAGTCCGTTGAGGATTTGCAGTGCGATCGAGAGCACCATACCTGGGGAAAGTATCCCCAGCGAAGCTACTAATTGTGATAAGTCGATTCCGTGGAGATACTCCATCGTTAAGTAGGAGTGATCCGTCAAACTATTGGAATCGATATACCGAACTATATTTGGGTGATTCAGATTGCGAAGGACGTCGGCTTCACGATGGAATCGCTCTAGATCCTCCACTGCCATTTTTTCAGTATGGTGAAAGACTTTCACAATAACCTGTGTTGGTGTTAATTCGTTTGTATTTGCACCAGAAGGCTCTTTCCAAGCTGCCCAGGTTGATACCACTTCATGCCGCTTGATTCGGGACGCGAAGCGATATCCTTGTAGAGTGGGTGTGCTGCTGGAGTTTATTCTGGAGATGGCCGAATCCATTTGCGGAGGCGATAACCGCGGCTGATTCTTGGCGGCGCGGGCACATTCGCGAAGAGATAACACGAAGGAATCATCTTCCATGATTCCGAGTCGATCTAAAGCGTCGGGATTATTTCGCAGATAGTTTTGGATGTGTGGTAGCGACTCGAGAGAAAGGCGACCATTCACAAAATCTTTAAGTGTTGATGTGTCTGGTTCCCCCTCCATCAAATACTCCGTTAACTCACTATGCCAGTAGTTCTCGCAATCGCCGTAAGATTCGCGACTTTGCTAGGTAGACTGAGTTTCGAGAAATTCCAAGTTGTGCTGCAACATCGTTAGGTTGTCGACCGTTGATTACGACCTCTTCAAAGGCGAGCCAGGTTTGTGGTTCGCACTCGCCTTGGGCAATTTCCATCGCATCTTTTACATGTTGCGACCAAGCGACATCGGTCGGGGATGATGGTGAGATGCATGTTTCAATACTTTTACAGGATGTTTGTGCGAGTTCGAGTGTTGGCCAATATTCCAGTTTGGACCGTTTACGATCACGGTGTATATCTATCGATTTGCGTTGCGTGATACAACGCAGCCAAGCACCCAAGCTATGTTTCTCACCATTTCTCGCGAATCTTTGAATTCCGGAAAGTAGTTTCAAAAAGACCGTCTGGGTTGCGTCTTCACTGTCCGTTGTATCGAGCCCTTTTTCACGGCACCAACGAAAAACACGATGGTGATAGGTTCGATGAATTTTCTCTAGTGCCCAACCTTCCTTGGCTAATGCTCCCTGCAGCGTCAATGTTCCAATCGTCGAAGGTTCCAGTGGTTGCTCACAAGTGTTATCGCGAAAGTTTGTCATCGCTGCTTCGTTTTTATCGAGAGGAGAAAAGACTTAAATATCGTCCCAGGGGAATTGCACTCAAGGCAGTTATCCAAGGGGGCGAGGCTTTGGGTGATATCCTCGGTGACCTCCAAAAGCTTACCTTTTATTTATTGATGGCTCAAAGCGAATAGCCGCTATCGAAATAGGATCGGCTCTAATCCTTAACTATGGTTCCGCTGAAAACCACCCAAGCGTGTGGGTGACGTCATAAGTGTGCGGCTATTACTCACTAAACAATGTGGTGATGCTCTGTTCAGAGGTGCTGCCCGCGAGACGGGATTCATAGATGAGGGCGACAGATTAGAACGATTAGCGATTAGAGCGATTTGCATTGTGTATGGAGAAGGGCCTGGCAGTTAATGGGGGGACTTTTGATATCACGAAGCAACCGCAAAGCCTCAACTGCAGGAAAAGGTTGGCCTATGAAACGCAGGATCTTGTTGACCAACGAAGTCGTCCATCGACTATTACCGGAAGAATCGGTGAGACTCGAGCGCTTCACCGATATCGAAGATGAAGCGGCTGAAACATTGGCGCGAGTTTCGCGATGGAATAGGTTCCCGAACGCCAAGCTATCGAATTCAATCAGCCATAACCATTTCGGTTCCTGGGTAGAGGAGCTGAGGCTAAACGGTTTGACCTCGCTCACTGACGTGTCAGCTAGATTTTTAGGCGAGAGCGATAAGATATTGCTTCTCAATGGTTTGAAGGAGCTCACACTGGGGGTGGCGCAAGGATTAAGTAAGTCATCGTCAATTCGTATGGAGCTCAATGGATTGAAATCGATGTCGCGAGAGGTGGCTGCTTGCTTCGGCACCAATCGAAAACTTCGGATACTTGCCTTGAATGGGATAACTCAAATATCTGATGAGGCCATGGCCGAACTGAGTGGGTTTGGTGGTTGGTTGTCTTTTGGTAGATTAAGGCAGATCTCTGAACGAGCAGCGATCAGTCTCGCAGGGCACGGCAGTTCGCTGCATCTGACTGGCCTGAAAGAACTGCCAGACAACATTGCTGCAATCCTTAGCAAGCATCGTGGGGGACATCTCGTCTTAACGGGTGTGAGGAGTTTGAGCGAAATTGCTGCCGGTCATCTGAGTCAGTACCAAGGTTATTTGGGTCTCAGTGGTTTAGAGCACTTATCCATTGAAGTTGCGGCGAAACTAAAATTGCATCGAGGAGAGTTGGGGTTATCTGGTTTGACAACTCTTTCCATCGAAGCTGCCCGGATCTTGGCGCAGCGAACTGAAAGGGTCAGCTTGCTAAGCTTAAGGGATATTAGCCCAGAGGTAGCTCATGTGATGTGTGATAAAGCAGAATTGTTTTGGGTAATTCCTGGTAAATTTCCAGATTCAATAAGAGAGCTACTGGAGACCAAATTTGAAGAATTCTAGGGATTTGTTAGCGCGAGGGCGTTCAGTTTTGGGGGCAACTGCCTCGTGTAGATGTAGGTAGCTTGGGTGTATTGCATGAAGTCCTTGATGGCGTAGTTTGGGGAATGAAAAAAATCCCTGGAATCGTGACAGGCTTTCTCGATATACTGGTAGAAACATTTCAAATATCGGTTTGCCGTTCCTGGTGGCCTTGCTCTGGAAGTTTTATTGTTTGTTTTTAATCCGAGTTAATATGCTCGGGCTCATTACGACGGCTGTCTTAGTACAGCCACCAACCTGCCGAAGCGCCTGCTCGGTAAGGTGGTTGCAGCAACCGCTGCGATGAGCAGGACTTCGCGCCTGCTTTTTGACCTAAGCAGGCAGGAGTAGCGCGATGAAAAGTTCGCATTGTCGGTCCGGCTTGTTTCGAGTCTGGGCAAGGCATTTTCTTCAATTTAACGTTTCCGCATTCAGGTGGAGCGCGTTTTTCTCTCAGGCGAAAGTGGGCGATTTTTACCAGATGGCGAAGTGGCATGTCCCACATCGTACTGGTAATGCGATGAGTCCCTCAGTCGCCCTTAGTTTTCTGCAGCGATTTGCAGAAATCGCCCCCGGTTTCGTCATCGATTCCTGCCTGAATTCCATATTTGTTGCCGTGCACAATTGGCAGTGAGCTGACACGGGGCAATCAGGATTCGTCATTCTTCATTTCGAGATGTGTTGTCCCTTTTACTGGGGACGAAATACGCCATCTCACCTAAAAATCATCGAAAAAGTTTATCGCTTCTTCTAGAAAAGGAACATGAAATGGTCGCACAAGCAGAAAGTTTCGACAGGTTTTGTAATCACATGCAAGGAATTGCTAGAAGACGACTCGGTTTGGCAGGGATCGACGTGGAGCAGGCCTGCAACGATGGACTCCTGCAATACTGCCAAAAATATCCGGAACAGGCGGATCCTGAAAAAGTTTATCCACCCAATCCGCTGCTGACTCATATCGTTTATTGCCGCCTGCTCGACCAGCGACGGCAAGACACAGCCCTCGTCGCTGGTGAGCGATGCAGTGTGAAGTTTCTCCCAAATGAGGCGATGGCGATGCATGCTGTATTGCCAGATTCGGATGACGACGATTTGCAGGCGCGGCGTGATTCTAAAAGAGAAGAACTCCTCGCACAAATCTCGGTAAGGCTCGACGCGAAAAACGATATTACCCGAGACATCTTCAGGTTGAAGGATAGACTGGACTGGTCGTCCGCGGAGATAAGCGAGTGTCTCGGAATGAGTGTCAATGCGATAGATTGCCGATATAGTCGGAAAAAAAGAGAGCTCCAAAAAATGAAGAATAATATTGATCTGCAAATCAACTAACAGGTAATTTTGACTGGGGAAGCTCAGATCGATGGGGGGATTGTTCCGACCGCTGTTATCTGAGTTTTCCCCATACCGAATCCCCTGTTTTAGCTCGCGAATGGGCCTTACTTCCGGCTCATAATTAACCTCAGTCCGCTCCAAAAATATATATATTGGCAACAAAAAAATTTTACTTTAGTGATCGATGGTTGGGCCAGCAGCTTTACATCGGTCGCTATCGTTCATCAACAGCTCGCTCTTTATGGTTAGGTCAGTAATGTTGGTGGATCAGCGTTGTCGTAAATGTTGCGATTGATACCTGGGGTGCGTAATTGGTATCGCTCTACTGTCTGAGCCCAAGGTCTCAATTGGTTGGCTGCTGAACTGTATTTTCTGGCTTAAGTGGAAAAGTATCGCTTTGCCTGAGCTCAAAAGGTCTGTAACGCATGATAAAAGACAGTTGAAAGCTTTGGCGCGAATCGTACTACCAAGAAATACAGTATTTCTTATGTTGAAGGAATCGAACGCAAAGCAACGCTGCGGAAGCCAATCATAGGCTGCGATTCGTAAATATCGTAAGGCTACGGAACTCTCGCTTCAGATGAATCTGGACCAGCAGGACCGACCTGCTTTGGCGGTAAATCAACGGATACCGTTTGGCTCAGGTTGCCTGCAAATAAGGTAGACTTGCTACCGATCCAGTTGTAATGTGTATTGATAACACCTGGGGTAGCTTCGGTACGATCATAAACAACTCCCATTTCGTCAAACCAAACCGAAAGCCGGCGACTCCAAACTAAGCAGCACTTGTGTCTGTGTTTTGCAGCAAATGTTGAGGTGTATTCCTCTGCCTCTTCTTGCGTCAGTCCTACTGGCAAGCGCATGGAGTTATAGATTGCTGCTATGATTCGTACCACGAAGTATGGTCTTATCGGTGTGTCAACCCAACTGAGCCATCTTTCGTAGTATTCGCGCCGATCTGTCGCAATTAAGTCGTCGACGAGGGCCTTGTCTACTTCCAAAGCGATCATCAACTTTATAAGCAATTCCCGGCTGATATAACCAGTCTCTTCAAACTGGCGGATTCGCCCACCGATCTTAGATGGATTTGTGCAGGCTGTGAGTTTTGCAAGCTGTCCCGGCTTCAAGCCGCGCCCAAGACGTAGTTGTTCGAAATAGCGAGATAAGTGGGTTGACATCGGCAAGCTCTCTCTCCTCATCAAAAATTGACTTTTGCTGGCGTATCGCTCTTTTCTGTCACTAGCCAACGAAAGGCAGCTGCATTAGTAACGGGACAAAGGAAAGCCGAGTGGAAAAGGACAGCTACCGGCGATTATCTTGTGACGATTTCTCTATATAAGAGGTCTATCTAGCCAAGCTTGGAGCCCGTGATGTCATCATCTCATATCGTAAATTGTGTCTGTTCGCTGCAAAGCGATATGCCTAGGTGGCTTGATCAGTCGAGCGAAAAGCTAACGTTCTCCTCGCGGAATCTAAGGCATTTCCTGAATTCACGTTCTTTGTTTTACGGCGGCGCAGGTTGGGATGGCGCGCCGTTAAGGCTCTTCGCCAGGTCTCATGCGATACATTGTTTCCTTTACGTGGATTATTCCGAGCAATGGTTTTCGCCCAACTTTATCTCTGCCACAATCGTGCCTCCACACGATCGTCTTGATGAAACCTGGAGTCCAGCCTTCCACGGATATTGGCCGATATGCAATGAGATCATCAGTCCACAGGATTTTATTAATGTTGCAGGTAAGGGGCTGTGGACAGATACTGAGGATCAGCGGTCGCAACGACTAGCGTGCTTACCTAAGGTTGAATCGTTGGTAACGGAACCAAGCCGATTCGATACGGGTACATTGGATCTAGGAGAGGCTTCTTTCGAGATGGCTATCCGTCGGTTGCTCCGAAACCGCCCCATTGTAGAGGATGATATGGACGAAGATTATTATTGGTGGGGTTTCAATCAATGGCCTGGCCCGAGTTTCATCGGAGCTGTTTGGGCCATCTTAGAGCGGGATGCAAGGCTTGGTGAATCACACGGCCCTAAACGGTTCGCATTTCTTCATATGACCGCCGATGCATTCTGGTCCTATTGGCTATTGTACGGTAGGACTCGAATAGCCCCCTTTGCGATTGTCGTACATGATCATGGCTATGGGGGTAATCACAGCGATTTCGGCGGTTTCAAAAGCGCGTTGCTTGCACTAACCCAGTTGACGGGGCTTCCCCCCTGGCTTCTCCGTGGAAGATATACTCGCCGCTGGCCTGGGTATCGTATGATACCGGGCCATACCGCTCCTAACTTCACCTCGGGAGTTACGAGAGTCCTCGAGCGGAAAGTTAGCGACCTAATCTGGCGGCGTGGCAGGTATGGATAACAATTAGTTGTCTCTTCCTCGATTTTGGGGAGGTAAGGCTATTTCCTTGCTTTGGAACGGCTCAAAACTAAACGTCCTTCATGTCTTATTGCCATATCTTAATGCGCTTACGACCCTACTGCCCCGCGTTTGCCATTGAAAATGAATCTTTCGTAATTGTCGTAAGAACCTATCCGAAAA
>JAUMAI010000217.1:0-2534 GCA_032116775.1 Pirellula sp.
CTGGAATAGAGTTCGACTTTTCCTTCGGGCCATTTTTCTGTCGGACATCACAACAGCCGATGGGAAATATATTGACTCCTTGTTTTTAAATGGACCTTTCGACGATTTTCGCCCCATGTCAACATACGATTTCCCGGAAGAGCGCCCGTCCATTTCGGATTGGAACGTTTGGATCTCCTTCTGGTCGGAGTATACTATGGAACACAACGCCCTTCCTCGTCCGTTAGGCAAATGGCAAGCTACCACACACCGCCAGCATGATTGGTTCTATCGCGAGGACGCTGACATCCTGCTTCACCGTGTGAACGGAGGTACCAGAGTTTTTGGCCGCAGATCCACCGGCTCCCGTACCCGATCTGATCAGCAATTTGAGCTCTTAGGTCCGGCCCCTGCCACCCCAGACCTATCAGAATATAAACCATGTTCGGTTCGACGTATTACATGTGAATTGGTATCCCTGGGAGCAAGCGGTCCGACACATGTGGCTACCGAACCCATCAAATATGATTTCTTGTCATTTTTGAAATCATGGGGCGGCGAATGGATGTGGGATGGGATCACTCTGCGTGGGTCCTTCCAAGACGTGTTATCAGCAGTAAAGGAGGGGAGAGCCCGCTGGGTGACGGACGGTTCCTTCGATAGGAAGCGCGCTCCATCCATCTCAAGTGCTGGTTGGATAATTTTTTGCCCCAAAACAAAGAGCTATCTTCGCGGCGCCTTTTATGAAGTCTCTCCCGACGCTAGTGCATTTCGTGGTGAATTGTTGGGTCTTACCGCACTCCACCTCATCGCTTTGGCTTTGAAAACTCATTATGGTTATGATTCAACAATGGGGAGCATCCATTGTGATAACGAACGAGCACTGGGACGTGCCAAACTTTATCGCCGTAGGATTCCTCCAGGTACCAAACATGGCGATCTACTACGCTCACTTCGTAATACAAAGAATATTTTGAAGAATGTGTTCACTTATCACCATATTTATGGCCACGCTGATCGAACTAAACGATGGGACCGCATGACTTTGATCGAACAATTGAATTGTTTGTGCGACGCTTGGGCTAAAGGTGCCAGACATGAGGGTACAATCTCACCCAGAGATGCTTCCTCTCAAGTTTTGCCACGGGAGCGGGCGGCTGTTTTCATCAATGGGATCAAACAGACGGGAGCCCTCGCAGAGGTAGCTCGATTTGAGTTGGGTCTCATTGAGGCGCGTCGTTTCTACGTCACAGAACTGGGATGGCATGAGGATGCTTTTGATCGTGTGGACTGGCTCTCCCTGGACTTCGCTTTGTCCAAAAAGTCAAAAATGTACCAAATTTGGCTTGCCAAACAGGCGTCTTCCTTTTGTGGTACTCGTCTCATGACCGCCAGAATGCTCGATAATTCAGACACCTGCTGTCCCAACTGCCTCCTTCCAGATGAGCGAGCTTCACATCTCAACCAGTGCCTTAGTCCAGAGAGAACAAGACAATTCCGAGAGAGTATTGCTTCGTTGCAAGTTTGGCTCGATAAGCGCCACACTCATCCCGATATAGCTTTCTGGGTTCCGCGTTATTTGCTTGGAAGAAACAGGATTCAATTCCAAGCTCTGCCTTTCTACGCCCCCCCATATCTGCGCATGCGGCTTTCTCCTCAGATGCAACGCCTCGCCGAAGAGCAGGATTCTATTGGATGGTCACATTTTCTCGAAGGGAAGATATCGAAGCAATTTTACCACATTCAACAAGCATACCTCGCTGGTTCACCTAGCCCTTTGAATGGCAGAGACTGGGTCAAGTCCTTCATCTCCGAATTACTAACCATTTCACACACTCAATGGCTTTTCCGCAACATCACACTCCACGATAAACGCCATGGTTTCCTTGTTGCAACTCGAAAGAAAGAATTGATTACGGAAATTGAGAAGTTACACGATACGCCGATCGATGATATCCCGCCCGAGAGCAAATTCCTTTTGGACTGTGATTTAGATGAACTGAGAACGGCTGATAATGATTCCCAGGAACAATGGATTGAGGCGATTCTTGCTGCACGGAAAGCTGGATTGCGCCTTCGGCGCCTCAATGTCAGACTTCATCGTCAATCGCGCCGCGGGCGCCGCCGCGTTCGTCCACGCCCATCACCGATTACTTTCGAGCGAGTTACTACCCAACAACCCGTGTCTCATTCAGTTTTTGCTGATCTTTTGGAACCTTCTCCTCGTATACGTCCCAGTGAAGCATCCCTTGAAGCACAACTGGCTTCTAATAAAAGGAGGAAACGACGACGAAAGAATGAAGACTGATAATATTCTCATGATTCATTTTATTTCGTCTTCATTCCCTTTTTCATTAGGGGCTTCTTGCCCTCAGGTGAGCGGTTGCACTCTCAACCGGATGCCGGCATTGGCCGAGGGAAGCACAGCTTCGTTGCCTCTGGCGACCTTGCTGAACATCAACAGTTTGGCAATTGAAAAGACCGTCTAGTGTCTGCTCTGTCTAAGTTATAGGAGTAATATAATACGTACTTTACTTTTTTTTTTGTTTACCCTG
>JAUMAI010000218.1:0-3068 GCA_032116775.1 Pirellula sp.
AAACGCAACCAACGCGACGGCAACCAACCGCTTCATCATGCGAACTCCAAATGGGATGTAAACCGAAACTGACCAAGCTGTAAGCTCGCCCAGAATTACCTCTTCGTGAACCGGATAGACATGTCCAAAGAGACACATCAATAATCGCTACGGTAACTACGAAATCAATAGCTGAACAATTCACTCTTCCCAATTTCGCAAAATCGGCAAATCCTCGCAGCCATTAAATACGAAAAACGCATGATAAAACGAGGAAAAAATGAAGTGGGCCACTACTAAAAGGTGGGTTCTGGCTTATTCAGGTGGGTTGGCTGGAGGGGGTGATATGCTGGTTGAAGAAGAGGTCGCGGGAGTTGGTGTTGCCAAGCGTGGCAGTCTTGAGGCTTGGAAACCTGGGATGAACATCGAACCTCGCTGGAGATAGTTCTCCGGTGTATGCCGGCTCAGCGGTGGGACAGCACTGCTCAAGTTAACCCACCTAACGGTCGTCTCCAAAGCGCGATCTTGGAACCAATCACTGGTTGCGTTTCCGAGCGAATATCTTTCCGTAGTGTTGCCTGTCGTCATTAATTCGCTGACCCATTCAATGGACTGGTCGTACGCGTTGTCCTCGCCACGGAACTGCAAGAGTTCGGCCATGGGTAAAGGTTGCTCATCTTCCAGAATGTAGCGGACTAGCGGAGTGGCTGTTCCTACTGCGAATGAGCAACCGGCAGCTTGTCTGACCAAGCAAATCGGTTGCTGTTGAGACGAGGAGGTATCGATCACCGCCAGTCCTCCTCGGGCAACGCAAGTAATTCGGTCCATGAATAACCGAACCGTTAAAGGTCGCGCTTCACGGCGACTGGTTCCACCGAGTACTAGCAAGCGACCACTCAAAGCGATAAGTCCATTGTCGAATCGAAATTCTGCTCGTTGAGCATCGGGCATCCAGAGCCAATCACCCTCTCCACGAATGATTACATCTTCGGCGCGAATCTGCAGTGGGTCTGCCTCACGAGGTGATCCGGGGGTAACAAGACCGGTGACTGGATCGATCATACTTCCATCGGAGATAGACCCGCTGACCGATAGAGGATTGGAGTCTTGAGTTACTTCGATTGCCGATAACAGATTTCGTTGCAGGGGATCGTTGAGCGTAATCACACATTGCTCGAGTGACAGATTGGCAATCGTGGATACTTTCCAAATGACGCCACGTCGCATGCTATCGATCGAGGTAAGGCGAAACTCTAAGCCACGCCATACGACACTGTGATTACCAACAATGATTGCGGCTGCAGTTTCGGTATCTGCAGAGTTGCTTGTCACCGGCGCTGATTCAACAGCAAAACTCAAAACAGGGTTGAAGCCTGGTGCTGCTTCGATTACCAAGCCGCTGCGGGGGATAGAGAGCGTATTTAATTTAAGGGAGGTTACCGCCAACTGAATACGTTTGATTCCCTGGAAGTTTCGAGCCAGAGTTAAAGCTTCTTGCAGGTTCGTAACACGGCTTTGGTTTGGGCCAAGAGTTATCAACGCATCATCCGTCACTACGATCGTCTCGACATTCTTCATGTCCGCGTTGATGTCGGATGGTACCGAGGCAGCTATCGGTGGAGGAGTCGCAGGAGAGAGCGGTTTTTCATTGTTATTCGCTGGTTTATTATTGCGAGGTTCCGGGCCGTATCGATCATCAACCATTTTGAACGGTTTGGCTGAGGCAATCGAACTTTCGGAGGCCGCGGAAGATGTCGTGATACCCGTCTTGGAACTGTTGCCTGAGGCATTTAATGAGGGAGAGTTAGCACCTGTTGGAGCAAGTGTCTCGAGTGGTTTCATTTCTGGGCCGTTGTCGGACTCCGAGAAAATCGCTGTGCTATTATCTCCGAGGGTAGCGTTTTGTTCGCTGCCGGTTCGATTTTTGCCAGAGCTTGCTTCAGACTTAATTGTGGCAGTCTTGTTCGAATCCGGGTTCAACGGAGTTGCCGATGATACGTCCGAATCTAAAGAAACTTCTTCAAGCGTAGTGACACGAGGCTGTGGCAGGGCATAGCTTGTTGACCAACTCTCCAGGTTCTGCATCCAGAAGACGCTCAGAATCAGTATGGCAGCAGAGAGGATCCACGGCAGATGCAATTCGATCAGAGAACGCTGAGCTATCGTTGGCGTTACAGGCATTGAGCCCGGTAAGCGACTCTTGGGTAACTGTTCTAGATCTGCCAGCAGCATTAAGTCACCGACCAGTTCCACTGGTTTTTGATAACGTTCGGCTGGCCTTTTAGCCATTAGCTTTAGTATTATCGCGATGAGTTCATCGCCCAGTTCAGGTCGAAAGCGGCGTGGATCTGGCGGTGGTTGGCTTCCATGGCTTAGCAATTTTTGTAAAGCGGTTCCTTCCGGAAACGGAGGTTCGCCTGTGAGCATGAAGTACAACGTGCAACCCAGCGAATACAGGTCGCTACGAACATCAGCATCACGAGGATCGCGTGCTTGCTCTGGCGATATGTAATCGAATGTCCCCAACGTGACTCCACTGGCTGTCATATCCGCCGAAGAGCGGTCTTGGCTGGTGGACCGGGCCAAGCCCATGTCGACGAGCTTGACATGGCCATTGGAGGTGACCAGCAAGTTGGAGGGTTTTATGTCGCGATGCACTACGTCACGCTCAAGAGCATGCTGCAAAGCTTCGGCAACTTGGCGGGTGTAATAAACCGCATCGTCGATCGAGAGCGGGCCATCGCGAGCGACCAAGTCTCGGATGTTAATGCCGTCAATGTATTCAAAAACAATGTAATTCCACGCTTCAGCCTCGCCAACGTAATAAACGCGGGCGATGTTCGGATGATCTAATCGGGCTGCAGCTTGTGCCTCGATACGAAAGCGTCGTAGAGCGTCTGCATCTCGGCGTTGGCTCGGCACAACCTTGATTGCTACGGTGCGATCGAGTCGAGTGTCTCGTCCCCGAAAGACGGCTCCCATGCCTCCACCGCCAACCAGTCGTTCCCGACCGAAGTGGTCGCCAGCCTGGGCCGAAGTGGTCCGCTGCGTATCGCGTTGTTTTTACTTGTTCCTTTAGGCCTAGGCCG
>JAUMAI010000218.1:3078-7380 GCA_032116775.1 Pirellula sp.
AGAACTCGGGCGATTTCGGCCATTGTGACCGAGCGAAACAAATCTTCACGCTCGACCGGACTCGATTTTGGGGCTGAAATGACCGTTTTATCAGCGATAATGTCACCTGGTTGGTGAACATCAGTCGCTGGTAGCGAGTTTTCCGTCGCCGCTGGATTGGTCATTAAGCCGTTACCCGAAGATTCTGAGAAGAGATTCTGAGTAGAGAAGACGTCCATGTGCTTAAATTGTAGCGTATTAGGCACCCCCTTCCTGGTCAATCTTTTAGTAGCTAGTTTGGTGGGGTTTTCGCGGTTTGGGAGGCGGTTTGGAGGGGCTGGAAGGCGAGTTCTAAGCTAACGCCAAAATGACACTTTGGGGACGCGGATCGGCGAGAGAAAGATTACGAGGGCAACAAAGTGACAGTCCTTTCCGAATTCATTCAACTGTTGCGTTATTTTGGTGAGCCATTCAGAAACCGATCTTCGTTCTATCGAACGCGGCTGATCGTGACAATCATCCAGCCATCTTTGTTCAGCAGATTCGCTCTGCCATAATGCAGTTGGGTAATGCTACACTCCATTTGTAATGTCTTCAGCGCGTCCGAAGTTCGTATGGATTCGCTTGGATTGTCACGAAATTGGATTGACCCAACCGTTTTCGTTTGTAGGTTGCATTCACTCTAATGCGAATGATTCCGTAGAGAGAGCAACCAAGTAGCACGTCAAGTTTGTACTAGGAGAGTCTGAGTGTCGGAGAATTCATCGCTCGATTTTGTCACGGTAGCCAAAGTTGGCGATATTCCTGAAGGTCAAGGATTGGCTTATGAAGTCGCTGGCCGGATGGTAGCTGTGTTCAATGATTCGGGCGAATATTTTGCCATCGACGATTTTTGTCCGCATATGGGAGCATCGCTGGCCGGCGGTTACATGGAAAAGGGGGAAGTGGCATGTCCTTGGCATGCCTGGCGATTTTCAATTCGCGATGGCAGTTGGTTGGATAACCCCAAAATTCGCGTGGATTGTTTTGAGGTGAGAGTCGTTAACAACGAGATCCAAGTAAAGCCTGTCACCCCAAAAACGAAGTGAGGCGAGCAGGCTGAAAATTTCAATACACATCAGCGGATCTATTCGCATCAGCGTATCGATACGATGACTGTAGCTGCTACGGTTAGTGACTGAATCGCATCACCTCTCCCACGACCGGAATGTGGGGAATCGCTGTTGTATGTTGGCGAATTCGTTCGGCCCAGCTATTCACATCTTGCGCGATGGGCGGCCAAGTATTGAAGTGCATTGGTAAGACGTTGCGGGGTTGAATCAATGCGGTTGCTTCCGCAGAATCTTCTGGCCCCATGGTGAATAGATCACCGATTGGCAAGATAGCTAAGTCGACTTTATCTCTGGCTAACATGCCCATATCCGAAAACAGGGCCGTGTCCCCGGCATGATAGAGAGTAAACGGGTTGTTTAGTTTCACTAAGAAACCTCCTGGGTTACCTCCGTAAGTGCCATCGGGTAATGAAGAACTGTGAAAAGCAATTGTCTGCTTGACGGTACCGAAAGGGAGTTTAGCGGCACCACCCAGATTCATGCCTAGAACTTTTTTGACGTGGTGCTTTTCTTGAAACCAAGTGGTGATTTCGTAGTTGCTAATGATTTCTGCATGACAACGGTTAGCGATTGCAGCAGCATCGGCCATGTGGTCAGCATGGCCATGGGTCACAAAAATATGTGTTGCCGAAATGTCTGCTGCCTTGCATTTCGCCGCTGGGTTGTGATCCAAGAACGGATCGAAGAGCAAGCGATATTCGCCTGTTTCTACTAGCCAGCATGAGTGTCCCAACCAGGTAACGTTGACAGTCATACCATGTTCCTTTCTTGTTGTCAGAGCAACGTATTTTACTTGCGCCCCAGTAAACGACTCATGTTTTTCTTGTAGGCCTCTACGCCCGGTTGTCCGTATGGGTTAATTCCCAAAAGGCGACCTTCGACAACGGTAGCCAGCATCAGCATTTGAAAAAATTGCCCCATGCAAGTTTCGTCGACTCGAGGCATGTGCAGGTTCGTGGTGGGACGTCCGTCACCACGCAGAGCTTCATTGGTGCCTGCAATCGCAGCCTGCATAATATCAGGTAAGGTCTTGTCTGCGATGTCGTTCAAAGAGTCGGGGTCTGTAACGCGGGTTCCGACCGGCAGCGGATCAAATCGATATTTGTCGACAACTAAGTTGTTGATTACTTTATCGCGTCGCCCCTGTTGATGTTGTTGATGTCTCGAATGCAAGTCACGCGTGTTGACGGTTGTAAGAGGCATTGAGCCCAGCAGTTCCTTACCCAAGCTCTCGGCTAATAGTTGGTCGTACCATAGGCCAGCTGACTCTAACGCTTTACTCCACACGCTGAGGATTCGAACGTTACAGCCTCGTAGTGTCTCCAGGAGATGATTGACGGCAACATATTTGAGAACAATATTATCTTCTGGTGCTGCTTCGCGGAAATGGCGATTCATCGCCGCTGCACCCTCGAGTAATTTGACAACGTCGAGCCCAAGGATTGCGGCAGGGAGCAAACCGACTGCAGAGAGAACCGAGAAGCGTCCCCCTACCCCATCGGGAACTGGAAAAGTGACAGGCAACTGTAGCTCGTTGGCTAAGTTGCGAAGCTTGCCCGATTCACCTGTAACTGGAATAAGCAGCTTTCTGAAAAGTTCTTTGTCGCCACCACAACTGTTTTCCAGTGCAGACATAAACTGTCGCAGGGCAGCTGCCGTTTCTAGTGTTCCGCCACTTTTGGAAATGACCACCAAGCCCCAGCGGTCCAGTTCATCCTTCGCAACTTTCTTGCCGTGGGCGCCGAGTAGATGCAACAAGCCTTGTGAGGCATCATTGTCGACATTGTTGCCTTCGAAGTACATTCTAGGACGACTGCCTCGTTCGCCACGCGATAGTTCATTGAAGTATGGCTGGCAGCAACTATCCATCAAAGCTCGCGCGCCCATGTAAGATCCACCGATACCGAGCACCACAACGCGATCGACACTCGCTTGGAGTTGATGAGCGATACGAAAGATACGGGCGAGCTCGCTCTCTTTACGATCAGCTTGGTATTCCGAAAGCAACTTTTCCGGCAACGGGAAAAATCCAGCGTCTAGAGGCTCATAGGCCGCTGGAGTCTCTTTTCGACCGGCGAGCATTTCTAATTCGGGACCACATATCGCCTGACGAACCGCATCCAAGCGAGGTAACAGAGCCTCAACTTGAGCAGCTTGAATTCCATGTTCACCAACGAATGCACCCGTCGGGTCAAATCGCAGCATATCCATTTTATGTAACATTCCCTAATTTACTGTTCTAGGCCTGTCCCGCGGTACGGCCTCCCGTCCTGCGTTACGCAGGGAAACCGCAAGATCCTTGGATTCAAGAGGTAGCAGCCCGGGCCAATAAAAGCTGCGCTGATTTGGCAAAGAATAACGTTTTCTTGCAGCTCCCTCTACCACGGCTGAACGTCGAACTTCAACAATCTAGAGTACCGAAATACAGTATCCGCCGCTGCTCCAAACTCTCATGTTCCGTTGGGTGTAGGCTGGGGAAAACTGGCCTGCCGCGATGACCTATTGAGCCGCACCGTCGCTAGGAGCCTCGAATTCCTGCGGAATCGGTCGCTTTCTATGCCAGCCCGGTTGCCCGCGCTCGTTCACCGCTCTGGTTTGGTGGCCCATTGGTAACCGAACAGGAATGTGATACATATCGTTTCTGGCTGGAATTCAAATAGCTAGTTCTTGTTTTTTTGCGATGAGACGTTTGCCATGGATATTCACGATCTGACCAGGGAGTTGTTTCTCACTAATTCCTCGAAAATTGTCATGTTGGTTGCGGACGGTCTGGGCGGTCTGCCCATGGAGGTCGGTGGACCAACCGAGCTAGAGGCTGCTAAAACACCTAATCTCGATGTCTTGGCAACACTTGGGGTGCAAGGAGCAAGTATTCCTGTTAAGCCAGGTATCGCCCCCGGTAGCGGACCTGGCCATCTAGGATTGTTTGGCTATGACCCGTTGAAATATCAAATTGGTCGTGGGGCTTTGGAGGCAACTGGTATCGGCTTTGAACTTAAGCCAGGTGATGTCGCCATCCGCTGCAATTTCTGCACTGTCGACGCTAACGGAAATATTACCGACCGCAGAGCTGGGCGAATTTCTTCGGAAGAAAGTGCTCCGTTGGCTATCTCGCTCAGACAAGTGAAGATTCCAGGGATTGAGATTTTTGTAGAGCCTGTTAAAGAGCACCGCTTTGTTGTCGTATTCCGTGGCGAAGGGCTCGGAGGAA
>JAUMAI010000219.1:0-2567 GCA_032116775.1 Pirellula sp.
CGTATGGGAAGCCTCAGCATTTCGCGCCACGGGGCAAAATGGTGGCGTCGATAATCGTTCCCTGGTGTTACAGATTGCGAAATTGCGAGCTGAAAAGGCTAAGCTGCTCGGGTTTGCCAACCACGGTGAATATGCCCTCCAAAACCAAATGGCGAAGAAACCAGAAGCAGCTTTCAAAATGCTCAGCGATCTCGTGCCACAAGTTGTTGCCAAGGCCAAAGAAGAAGCACAACAAATCGAAGAGGTCATGAAACAAGAGGGGATTCAAGGGAACGTTGAACCATGGGACTGGGAACACTACGCTGAAAAAGTTCGCCTCGCCAAATACAACTTCGATGAAAGCCTTATTAAACCCTACTTCGAACTCGATTCTGTATTAAAGAATGGAGTCTTCTATACCTTCGGCCGGCTTTACGGCGTTGAGTTTCGTGAAAGAACGGACTTACCAGTTTACTGCGAAGGTGTACGAGTTTTTGATGTGCTCAATAAAGATGGTTCTTTGATTGGCATTTTCTACGCCGATTACTTGCAGCGTGAAAGCAAACGGGGTGGAGCGTGGATGGATTCATTTGTGAGTCAATCGAAATTGCTCAGCCAGCAGCCGGTCGTGGTCAATGTTATGAATGTCCCCAAGGCAGCTCCCGGCGAACCAGTACTAATGAGCCTCGACCAAGTCCAGACAATGTTTCATGAGTTAGGCCATGGAGTGCATGGTCTCTTTTCACAGGTGACTTATCCCACACTGTCGGGCACCAATGTGCCGCGAGATTACGTTGAATTTCCCTCGACTGTCCATGAAGATTGGGCGATCGATCCGGTCGTATTAAAGAATTACGCACGGCACTATAAAACCGGTGAACCGATCCCACAGGAACTGCTGGAGAAGGCGATAGCGGCGAGCAAATTCAACAAAGGATTTGATACGCTGGAGTACCTGGCTGCTGCCTTGCTAGATTTGGGTTGGCATTCGATGGATGCCAAAGACATTCCGTCAGATCCGGCAGCTGTAGAAAAACTCGAACAGGATCTCTTGAGCAAATATGGCGTGAATTTCCACCCAGTACCACCACGTTACAGAACTCCATACTTTGCACATATCTGGTCAGGAGGTTATTCGGCCGGCTACTATGCATACTTGTGGAGCGAAGTATTGGCGGCCGATGCATTTGCCTACATGGGGACGCAAGGTGGCTTGGCTAGTGACAGCGGCAAGTTATTTCGCGATAAAATCTTGTCGAAGGGTGCTACCCGCGAAGTGATGCAGCAATACCGCGATTTTCGCGGTCAAGATCCCAAAGTAGACGCCTTACTGGAACGCCGCGGATTGAAGCAATAACCGGTGGATCTGCGGCTCAAAAAACAGCGATGCTTTTTTCAAAGGAATTCTCAACGTAATGATTCTTGCTGATACCTTCATGCTTGGCATTACGTTGGGAATTGCGGGCCTGTTTATTTATTCCACATTCAGTCCACGATGGCTCTCTGCTCATTGGACTCCTGCCCGCCTACTGCTCGACTCGCGCGGGCAGAAAGCGGTCCGAGTTTTCTTTTGTATAGTTGCAGTTAGCGCTCTGGTATTAGCTTGGGTACAATGGATTCGCATGCAAAAGATCGACTTGCCAACTACTGCAAGCTACTTGGATGGATCAGCTCTAAACGAGATAAATCATGAACTCTAAGAGCCACGACTTTTTAGATGTTCGCTCTTCAATCTCAGCTTCTTCTGCGCACAGCGAGTCGATGGCTGCGGCGATGAATTACCAGGGAACCTGGGAAGCGTTAGGCCATGCCGTTCCGACAATTACCGCGCTTGCTACTCTTTGCTCTGTGGCGATGACCGATGCGAAAAAGCATGGAGAAACGAAAGACCCCGCAGAGGTTTTGAAGCATCTTGAACCAGACATCGGGTTCGTAGAGCGCCTGGTGATGTTCTGGAGCAATCATTTCAACGTATTCAAGGGCAAACACAGCTTTGTATCCGCAACTGCGGGGCATATGGAGCGGACCGTTATCCGCCAGCATGTCCTCGGCAACTTCAGGGACATGCTGAAAGGAGTTGTTCAGCACCCTGCAATGATCTTTTATCTGGATAACCACACTTCGGTGGGGCCGAATTCTCAGCGATCACTACAATCACAGCGGACCGGTGGTCAGATCGGCAAGATCAACGAGAACCTGGCTCGCGAAATCCTGGAACTGCATACCGTAGGCGTCAACGGTGGTTATGGTCAGGTCGATGTGGTAAATTTCGCGAACATCCTGACCGGCTGGACGCTATTCCCCACCCACACTGGAACTGCCGCCGAGCGGAGCAGACGAGGCCAATTCAACTATAATGCAAGTGTCCATCAGCCGGGCCCTTCCACCGTTATGCGCAGAAGCTTTGCGGACAACGGACAGCAGCAGGGCTTGGCGGTGCTCGACATGCTGGCCAGTCACCCCAACACAGCATTGCATATCTCCCGCAAACTCCTTCGCCCCTTCATTACCGACAATCCTTCCCCTAGGATGATCAACTCGCTCGCAGGAACTTTCACCCGCACCAGGGGTGACCTTAAGGCAGTGGC
>JAUMAI010000220.1:0-9647 GCA_032116775.1 Pirellula sp.
AACAACCTCTTCGTATACCAGGAGTTCATCGTGCAACGTCAGGTTGTAGCTGTTGGGGTTCAGTTGCGCTGCACGAAATGGGTCAATCGAGATGTCTTCCCCTAGTCTTCGACGAATTTCCTCACCCGTTAGAATCATCGTTTTGACCTTAGCGCGAAAGAGATTGGTTTGCGACAGCGGTGGCTGCAATGTCGAGTCAGGTCCTCGGACAGAGGGCTACTGCTGGCAGGGAAGCCGCAGGAAAAGGCACACCCGCTAAGTGTCCTGCGTAAAGTTCGGTTGTCAAGTTGATTCTCCTGGATGGTGATTTTTAAGGTGACTAGGGGGCGAGTTGGTTAATGGCTCGTTTGGCTCGATATCGGCAGGAGTTTGTCATTGGATCGTCTTCGGCGAAGCCTAAAAGATTATTAGGTCGATTGTTTCCAGGTAAACCAATCTCAGTCGCCTGGGCTATTTACGCTGGCCTATACTTATGGCAGTTACTTATGCCGCGGAGCACTCTGAACTCATTCCCGTTGCGATCAGGAGTCTTTTCAAATGGCCAGTCAGTGGGATGGACCTGGGCGAATACCGGCCGACTTTTCTGGTGTAGTACGTTTGTTTCCGCTCCCCAATCTCGTCCTGTTTCCACATGTAATCCAACCACTGCATATCTTTGAGCCGCGATATTGCGAGATGTTGTTGGAGTCATTGGCAGGTGATCGTTTGATAACCATGGCAACGCTCCGGCCCGGCTGGGAGCTTAATTTGGATGGTAGACCACCGATGTCGGAGAACGTCTGTATTGGGCAGGTCATCTCTCATGCCCCAACGGAAGAAGATCGACACAATATCCTGTTGATTGGCTTAGCACGGGCCCGAATCGTCGAGGAACTGGATATTCAGCGACCGTTCAGGATGGCAAAGGTCGAATTGATTGAGGACGTTTATCCAACTTCGGGTGCAGCGGATCGCATGAAGTTGCAGCACGATCTGCTGGATCTTTTCAGAAAATTCATTCCTGAAGGAACGTTAGCGCAGGAAAGTTTTCAGCAAACGTTGAGCAGTCAAATGTCGTTGGGAATGTTGACGGATTTGATCTCTTTCACGATGTCTCTGCCAGCGGCGATCAAGGAGCAGTTACTCGGCACATCGAGCGTCGATGCCAGGGCCAGATTGCTCTTACAATGTCTGGGGCAAATTCGGGAATCCCGCCAGGAAACAACCGATTCCGACTCATGGAGATTTCCCCCTAAATTTTCTCTAAACTAGCCAAAACATCAAGCGTAGTCGCGGTCGGGAATGCCGATACTACCTAGGCTTTTGTGGGCGGCTTTTCTTTCCCCAGAAAGTTGTTTCCTCGATTGGTAGGGGCCTTCTGTTAGGGGCCCGCAAAGTTTACCGGAGCTTGCCCAGCCTGCCGTAATTTTTGTTACAATCGTTACCAGAGATAAGAATGTGGTGCGTCGCAATTTTTGCAGTCCGCTCCAGCGGAGTGACGCAACAAAAGATCGATCGCACGCGAGTTGGAAAAAGTATCCCTGAGAGATACCTATCTGTAACTGCCCACCTGCTTTGGTATTTGTCGTGGGCTGGACTGTGATCTGAGAGATAGACCGTTTGGAAGGCAAGAGTTGGTGATGAATATCGAAATTCAACCTCGTTGTAAAACTGCTCTGCGGTACGTGGTTGCAAATTTGGGGAATGGTGTTCGAGCCTTGAATCCTTTCCCTTGGGGTTGCTAGGTGTCGCACACGATGCTGTGCGTACACTTTTCGTAGCTCTCTCGAGGATTGTCTTGCGTTGAGTTTTGCGACCAGAAGGAAGTAGAAAATCTCTATGGAAATCGATCGACAGCGTATACAAGCAGATTTGCGCGGTTTGATTGATGGCGAGGTGTTCTGCGACGAGCTAATGTCGCAGCTGTATGCGACTGATGCGAGTGTATACGAGATTCCGCCTTTGGGTGTGGTAAGGCCAAGAGGTGTTGACGATGTTGTTAAGTGTGTTCAGTATGCGGTCGAGCATGGCTTAGCACTTTATCCCCGAGGAGCTGGAACGGGGTTGGCGGGTGAGTCGCTTGGGCGGGGGCTAATCATCGATTTCTCGAGATTCATGCGACGCATCATCTCGACGGATTACCCTACTGTGACCGTGCAGCCCGGTTTGGTTTTGGCTGAGCTCAACCGAGCGGTGGGGCAAGCGGGATATCTCTTCGGTCCCGACCCAGCGACTCGTAGTGTGTCCACGATTGGGAGTGCTATCTCGGTGGACGCCTCAGGAAGTCATTTCCCGAGGTACGGGTCAGTCGGTGATCGCTTGCAATCGCTGCAGGTGGTGTTAGCCAGTGGTGAAGTCGTTCGCCTATCTACACTCTGTATTGCCGATACCGCCTTATCTGGAGAGCCGTTGGGAGCCAACTCTGCTGGGAATTCCTCGTTCAATTCCCAACCTGGTTCGGATTTTTCCAGTGGCAATGGGAATCCTCCGGAGGTAACGGGTAGAGAGGAACGATCGCAAAATACAACTCCTAGCACAGCGGAACGTCTCGCGGTCAATGTTTATCAGTTGCTGAACTCCCATCGTGAACTTTTAAGTTCGCCGCCCTGGGGTAATGTGGCCCGTGGTGCAGGATACAGACTTGAAAAAGCGATTGATAATCACTCGATCGATTTAGCTCGACTTCTT
The DNA here is from genome assembly GCA_032116775.1 of Pirellula sp. Taxonomy (GTDB): domain Bacteria; phylum Planctomycetota; class Planctomycetia; order Pirellulales; family Pirellulaceae; genus JAFLCP01. The sequence continues at coordinate 2,668 of JAUMAI010000220.1, forward strand.
TCTGGCGCTGAAGGGACGTTGGCAATCATCACGGAAGCAACGATTTTGCTCGATCCGATACCACCGGTTCGCGGCGTTGCCATGCTCTTTTTTGATCGGATGGAGGGAGCTACTCGCGCAGCACTTGAGGCGAGTGCTGATGGCGTGGCAGCTTGTGATCTGCTTGATCGCCGTTTACTAGAGATCGCGCGCGAAACATACAGTGGCTATGAAAAGCTGCTGCCGCGTGGAGCCGAAGCGATGTTGTTAGTTGAGCATCAAGGAGAGGACATCGCTGAAATACGTGCTCGCCTATCGTCACTGGTGGAACGCATACAAAAGCGAGGGAAATGGTTCAACTCCTGGCGCATGACGGCTGATCGTTCGGAACGTGATCAATACTGGCGTATCTGTCGTCGCGTTATTCCCAGACTTTATCGCCTGAAAGGCTCAACACGCCCTGTTCCGTTCATCGAAGACATTGCTATTCCTCCCAACAAAATACCCGAGTTTATCTTTGAGGCTCAGAATGTCTTTAAATCGGAACGCGTGACCGCTACGGTGTTTGGCCATGTTGCGCATGGTCAGTTGCACATCCGGCCATTTTTGGATCTTTCTGATCCGAGCCAAGTTAGCAAGATGGAGCGGTTGGCTGAAAACTTGTATGAAAAAGTCTGGGAGTTTGGCGGGACAATCAGCGGTGAGCATGCGATAGGCTTGAGTCGAAATTGGTTCTCTGAAAGACAGTTCGGGCCACGTCTTGAACTCTGCCGCAGCGTCAAAAGATTATTTGATCCAGGTGGAATTCTAAATCCCGGCAAGTTTCCGAGCGATCATCCCCAAAGAATCGCTGAAAACTTGAGACCCCTTGCCTCGGTGCCAGCTGCGTGGGTACTTGGTGTCGGAGGTGGGACAGAGCTCGCTGGTACAGCCTCCAGTTCGACGGTCGATGAAGATAACAATCTGACTCCCAATTTGTTAGGAAGCAATAACGTTTCTGCGGAGCGCAGTATCGGGACTGCAGAACCAATCGCCGAGGTCTCTAGAGGCCTCGGGCTGATAGACCGCCCTCCCCTCCCCTTGTTGTTGAACTGGGAGTCGGAGCAAGCCCTAGGTGTGGCGGCGCGTACATGCAACGGTTGCGGACGTTGTCGCAACACATCATCCGCAGAACGAATGTGTCCCGTGTTCCGTGTTAGCTACAGTGAAGAGGCTTCGCCCCGCGCCAAAGCTAATCTCATGCGAGCTGTGTTCGCAGGACGCATTCCACATCAACAGTGGGAGGGGGATGCGTTTAAGAAGCTGGCAGATTTATGTTTCAATTGTCACCAATGTCGTCTGGAGTGCCCAGCTTCAGTCGATATACCGAAGATGATGATTGAAGCGAAAGCTCAATACGTCGCAACCAATGGTCTGAGTACGGTGGACCGTTGGATGACTCGGTTGGATTGGATTGCTCAATACGCGGCAACCGCTCCGCGACTCGTGAATTGGTGCTTAAACAATCGGCGTATACGCTGGCTTCTGGAAAAGACACTCGGATTGGCCCAAGGTCGAAAATTACCTGCTTTGGCGAATAAGTCCTTCATGCGTTGGGCAACGCGGCAAAGGCTTCATCGTCCCACCAAGAGCAAACGCCGTAAAGTTCTGTACTTTGTCGATCACTATGTCAATTGGCACAATCCTTTGCTGGGGCGTGCATTCGTAGAAATACTGCGGCACCATAATATTGAAGTCTATGTACCTCCGGAACAAACGGTCTCCCATATGGCGAAGATAGCCGCCGGTGATGTGCAAGCAGCCAGGAAATTGTTGCGACCAACCATTCGCTTGTTGTCAGAGGCGGTTCGCCAAGGATATGAAATCGTGGCGACAGAACCAGCCGCGGCTATGTGTTTAAAGCATGAGTATCGCCATCTATGGGACGATGAGGATACGCTGTTGATCTCAAAAAACAGCTACGAGGCTTGTAATTATCTGCTGAGATTGCATGACGCCAATGAGCTAGAGCTCGATTTTCGACCTCTGCAGTTGGCAATCATTTATCATCAGCCCTGTCACGCTAAAGCTCTTGATCCGGAGAGGTCTGGCAAGAAATTGCTGGATCTTATTCCAGGAATAACGGTCCAGGACGCGGCTGCTGGTTGCAGCGGCATGGCTGGTATTTACGGTTTGAAAAAAGAAAACTATCGCACCAGTCTACGTATCGGTTGGAATCTGATTTCATCGATGCAGCAAACCCATGCACAAATTGGTTCGACTGAGTGTTCAAGTTGTAAATTGCAGATGGAACAAGGGGTTCAGGCTCCTACGGTACATCCTATTGCGATCATGGCGTACGCCTACGGACATGTTCCGGAAGTGGGTAAATGGATTCATAGTCGACATGATGGCTTACTGGTACAGTAAAAGTAATCATGAAAGTGATACTTAAATGAACTGCTTGGCAAAGAAAGTTCGAGTCAGGCTCTTTGCGGGACTCAAAGAGGCTGCAGGCACTGACTACATCGAAACCGAATGGAAGACAGGACAGACGGCTGGAGATTTAAAACGCAACGTCATGCTGGAGTACCCAAAATTGCAGGGCTGGATCAGCCGAAGCCGCTTGGCGGGAGATAAAGAATTTCTGCCAGACTCAGCACTTGTTTGTCCCGATGTAGAGTTGGCACTGATTCCACCTGTGAGCGGTGGGTGATTTAAAAAATTTGGTTTGCAACGGTAAGCATGGTCGACGTTATGGTTGAGTTAACAGAAAACACGATTGACACAGACAGCTTGCTGAAAAGTGTCATGCGGCCTGAGTGCGGCGCAGCGCTGCTTTTTGTTGGCTCGACTAGACAATGGACCAACCAACTCGAGACCGTTTTTTTAGAATACGACGCCTATCACTCAATGGCTCGCTTGGAAATGGAGAAGTTGGAAGAGGAAGCCAAGGAGCGTTGGACCGTAAGAGAGGTGCGTATTGTCCATCGGTTGGGGCGAGTCGATATCGGTGAAGTAAGTATCGCTATTGCGGTGAGCAGTCCCCATCGTGCGGAGGCTTTTGAAGCGGGACAATGGTTGATCGACGAGTTTAAAAAACGTGTTCCTATATGGAAAAAAGAGCATTGGAGAAATGATGGTGCACAGTGGATTCATCCATTGACACTTGAGCATAATCAATCCGATCTAGCCCCTGGGCACAATGTTGCTGCTGGCGACGAAAGTCCATCAGAGGGTAACTCGTCATCGGCGGAACAGGTAAAGATGATCCAGCCAGTGAAGACTCGGCCATCAAACGACTCGGCCGCCTCGAACGACACAAAATTGGGAAGTTAAATGTCATGCAGCGACCACAACTTCCTGTGATGAACCAGCGTGATGCCTTCCATCCGGCTACCGAGACATCTACCAAAGATTCTCACTTGGTAGATCGCTTCGGACGAGTGCACACGGCCTTGCGTATTAGTGTGACCGATCGATGCAATATTCGATGTCAGTACTGTATGCCAGATGGGCCACTCCAGTTTTTGGCTGAGCAGCGTTTGCTTTCTTTTGAAGCAATAGAACGATTCGTGCGTATTGTCTCTCAGGTAGGCGTTACGAAGATTCGCATCACCGGTGGTGAACCGCTCATGCGCCCCAAACTCGAGGATTTGATTGAAAGATTATCCAGCAATCGTCTATTGCAAGATATCGCCCTGACGACAAATGGCATGTTGCTACGTGATAAGGTCAAGCCATTGTTTGCCGCTGGCTTGCGTCGAATCAATATAAGTCTCGATACTCTTAAGGAAGAGACCTTCGAAAAGATTTCGCGTCGTCGAGGTTTGCAGAGTGTTTTGGAAGGAGTGGAGGCGGCCCAGCAATGCCAAGGTCTGAAGATTCGTTTGAACGCCTTAGTTCTAAAAGATGTAAATGAAGGTGATATCATCCCTCTGGCGCATTTCGCTCGCAATGGTAAGCTGCCGATTCGCTTCATCGAGTTCATGCCGCTCGACGCAGATCGCAAATGGGACGGCTCGCAGATGCTCACGGGTGAACAGATTCGAAATTCGTTGGAAAGAGAATTTGGCAAACTTCTGCCGGAATCTAACTCCGATCCAAGTCAACCAGCAAAGGATTATCGATTCGCAGATGGTCAAGGAGTTGTCGGCTTTATCGATAGCGTTACCCAGCCTTTCTGCGCCACATGCAATCGGATTCGCCTTACTGCTGACGGAAAAATACAAAACTGTCTCTTTGGACGCGAGGATTGGAGTGTGGGTAGGCTATTGGCAGATCCGCGCAGCGATGATCGAGAAATCCTTCAGGTTGTACGAATGGCGGTCGAGCGAAAGCATCCGGCTCATGGGATCGCACAGCCAGGTTTTTTGCCTCCTCAACGAGCCATGTATCAGATTGGCGGTTGAGTTATGAACCAACATAATAGATTTCCCGACCGTCTTTACTTGGATCAGGCGGCAACAAGTTGGCCCAAAATTCCAGCGGTTGCTAAAGCGGTTGAAGAATTTATTCAAACACAAGGTGCCACGGCAGGACGAGGTATCTATGAGTCGTCTCGTCAATCTCAACGTTATGTAGATCAAGCCAGGTTTGCACTCGCCAAGCTTATCGGCGCGCAGTCGCCGGATTCAATTGCTCTGCTTACTAGTGGTACTCATGCGTTAAATGAAGCGATTCAGGGAGTATTACGCCCTGGAGATCATGTGATTGCAACTGCCGTGGAACATAACAGTGTCCTGCGTCCTCTCGAAAGACTGCGGAAAAGTGGTAGCATCGATTTGGATATTGTCCCCTGCGATACAACGGGTTTGGTACAGCCCGGCGATATTTATGATCGACTCAAAGCCAAGACAAAACTTATTGTGCTTTGTCATGCCTCGAATGTGACGGGGGCGCTTCAGGCAGTTGAGGAAGTTGGCAAATGGGCCCGCTCACATGATTTAATTTTTTTAGTGGATGCCGCGCAGACCCTCGGCTATTTGCCGATCGATGTCGAAGACATATGTGCAGACTATCTAGCGGCACCAACCCATAAAGGGCTGGGAGGCTTGCTTGGGACAGGTTTGCTGTATGCTTCAGAACGCTGTCAGAAAATGCATCAACCTCTGATCGTTGGTGGGACTGGCAGTTTCAGCGAAGAACTGGATCCTGATTTGCCCTGGCCTGTCAAAGTGGAGGCAGGCAATCTCAATTTGCCTGGTATTGTGTCGGTTGCAGTCGCCGCTGAATATTTAATTCAACAAGATCTGACCGATCGACATCGCAATCTGATGAAACGTGTTCAACTGTGCCGTGATTTGCTCGAGAGTCATTCTTCCATTCGTACCTATGGAGTTCGAGATTGCTCTCAGCAGGTGGGAGTGCTCAGTTGGAGACACGCGTCGCTTAGTCCGACGGAGATTGCGGCGATTTTAGATAGCGAATTTCATATTGAGGCACGGGCTGGTTTCCACTGCGCCGCCCTGATCCATTCATATATTGGCACGGCGGATGAAGGGACTGTCCGGTTCAGTTTTTCTCCTGAAGACTCTTCCTGCGATCATCCATCTCTGACAACAGCCATTCAGACATTGGGTGAGATTGACTAGCCTAGTTCATGCTTTCAAAGCGTACATTTCGGTCGTCGTTTTTCGGCTCAAGCCATGACTATTTCGCAGGGTTGCTAGCATTTGCAGAAGGCGATTGGTAATTTGAGTGCCTGGGTATAAGGAGTTAGGAGAGGAGAAAAGCTAGTGGCCAAGGAAAAGTGGTATCGAGATGGTTTGGCCTTCGAGTGCACGCAGTGTGGAGCTTGTTGCAGCGGCGCAGAGGGGTATGTTTGGGTGGACCAAGCTGAAATTGAAGCCATGGCGACAGTAATGAGTATGGATATTGATCAGTTCGAACGAAAATTTGTTCGAAGAGTTGGGATCAAAAAAAGTTTGGTTGAATATCCTGATGGGGACTGCGTCTTTTTAGATCCTAAAACGCGACGTTGTGGCGTTTATGCGGCTCGGCCGATCCAGTGTCGCACCTGGCCATTCTGGGATAGTAATTTGAAATCGGCTCGTTCTTGGGAGGCGACTTGCGAAGTTTGCCCGGGGAGTGGCAAGGGGCGTGTCTATAGTTTGGAAGAAATAGAAGTGCGTCGACTTGAAAAGAAAGTGTGAGCTTGCCAGTCCGTTCGCGAGCGAATTTCGGCTGGAATGCTATCGAAACAGGGATTCAATAACCTGTCTTTACCCAGTCCCCTGATTTCGCGTACCATACCGTATATGTCTTGAGTGCAACCGCGGGCTTTTGCGGCGTTGAGACTCGGCCATGAACATTGCGGGCCATGATTAATATTGGAACGGCGAAATGAACGGACTCCCTTTGCTCCTGCTTGCCACAACAGTTGGAATGGATTTTGGTTGGGAACCTACCCAAGAGAATCCACAGAAATTGGAATATATTGTCCAGCTCAGTCCGGAAGAATTGCAGCTCATCAGTAAGGGAACTGAGGAGCTCTGGAGTGGAATTCCTAAAGAGCTCAATGGCCGGATCGATAGGATCGTGATTCGGATGGGCCGCGCCGAATTACCACGAGTTCCATCTTTGGAACAGTTAAGAACCATGGCGGCCACGACCAGCAATCCTTCTATCTTGAATGCGGCAGGCTCAAGTGCCGGCTCAACTTCTTTGGCTGGAGCGGCTCCAGCTTTTGGCGCCAGTACTCCGCTGGTAACCCAAGGGGGCTTGGCGACGATCGATCAACCGCGAGCTGGTTCTGGTAATGTCGGAACCGGTGGAGTGATGCCAGCGGTGAATAATGGTGGACCGAGTTATGACGTTTTAGGCTCAGGAGCCTATGAAGATTTGCTACGACAGTCGACGATGCCTCCGGTGTTGCAAAATCTGTCGGCTAATGCCAGTGGGCTCACCAATGCAATCGCGGATCGCGTTACTGATAACGCTGGAAATGCAGCTTCTTTCGCCGCCCAGCAGAATCCATTGAATGGAGGCAGCGTGGCAACTGGCGATGGTGCCGATGGGGC
>JAUMAI010000221.1:0-2690 GCA_032116775.1 Pirellula sp.
ACGAAGAGGAAAAACTGGCGAGCGATATACAAACTTGGCTGCAGCAATGGGAACCCGCCAATCCAGAATCCATAGGGCCTTGGCGTGGTGGCAGCATAAAACACGTTGCTACCGCTTCCGGTAATCAACTGGCGTTACAAGGAGATGGTTCCTGGTTTGCTGAAGGGGGCTCACCCAATAAAGATACCTACACCTTTACGTGTCAACTTTCCGATGCGCCATGGCAGGCACTGAGATTGGAGTGTTTGGCCGACGAGCGATTACCGAATCGCGGTCCGGGAAGGGCTGGTAATGGCAACTTTGCTTTGGGTGATATTTATTTGCGCATCAAAGGAAAATCGGATGCGGAGCGTATCGTTCGATTCGCTACAGCTAGCGCGACACATCAACAAAACAATGACACTCTCTCCGTCGCAGCCTCTATCGATAATGATCCAATTTCAGGTTGGGCAGTTGACGGTGGTGGTATCGGTAAGGATCAAGCAGCTTCGTTTGAATTAGCCGAACCATTAAAGTTGTCCAGCGAAGAAGAAGTCGAAGTCGTGCTGGTGTGCAATCATCCGAATGGTGCGCATATTCCTGGCCGAATTCGCTTGGCCTGGAGCACAGAGAAAGGACTCACGCCCGCAGTGGGCAAAGCCGAGATAGATGCTTCTGTCTTGGAGGCGCTAACGCGTCTAAAGGAAAAATGGGATGTTAATTCACCCGATTACTCCATCGTGAAAGGCTGGATGAGCGGCCAGTTGGCTAATTACAAAAAGGTGCAGGAGCGAGTAGCTGAAATCAAGAAGCAAGGCCCCAAGAGTACCAAGCAAAAAGTTTTGGTAACGACGGAAGGAATGCCTCATCTGCCGCACCATGCCGATGGCAGAGGGTTCCCGCATTTTTACCCACAGACCTATGTGTTGATTCGCGGCGATGTGCATCAAAAAAGAAGTGAAGCGGTCCCTGGTTATTTGCAGATATTGATGCGCAATGGCAAGACAGAGGATCACTGGAAAGTTTCAGCACCCGAAGGTTGGACCCGTACCTCATTTCGTCGCGCTTCGCTCGCAAACTGGCTGATGGATGTCAAAGATGGTGCCGGCCATTTGGCTGCCCGCGTGATCGTCAATCGATTGTGGCAGCACCATTTTGGAAAGGGGCTGGTTGCGACCGTTAGTGATTTCGGTAAGCAAGGAGATTTGCCTTCCCACCCTGAGTTATTGGAATGGTTGGCTACCGATCTGGTGCAAAACGGTTGGCGTTTGAAGCGAGTGCATAAAATGATTATGACCAGCGCGGTCTACATGCAGAGCAGTGAGGCACTAACCACCGAAGCCGAGAATTTATTTGCTGCCGATAGTGGCGTGAATCAAGATCGAGCAGCTGTCGATCGCGAGAACAAGTATCTCTGGAAATTTCCAGTTCGTCGGCTGGAAGCAGAGGCCATCCGAGATACGCTTTTGGCAGTAAGTGGTGACTTGGACTTAACACAGTTCGGCCCAGGTACGCTTGACCAAGGAATGAAGCGACGCAGTATTTATTTCTTTATTAAACGCAGCCAGTTGATTCCGATGATGCTGCTGTTCGATTGGCCCGAGCATCAAGTTGGGATCGGTCAGCGGTCTGTTACCACAATCGCTCCACAAGCTCTCGCGTTTATGAACAGTCCCTATGCGCGCCAGTATGCGGCATCCTTTGCCAAACGATTGAGCGCTGATGAGGATCAGGTGAAAGTACAATTGGCCTACAACCTTGCGTTTGGTCGACCTGCAGAGACACATGAGATCGAAATTGCAAATCGGTTCCTGGCTCAGCAAGTGGAGACCTATCAGCAGCAAGGAGTAAACGATGCGAAATCGATGGCATGGGTCGATTATTGCCAAGCGTTGCTGTCGATGAATGAATTGATTTATGTTGATTGATGATCGAGTGATAGATCTGAAGCGGTTTACCAAGAATTGAATTTACAGATTCGAATCATAGAAGATCGGATCGCACTGAGAGCCAGATAATATGAAGCCGACTAAGCCTCAAACACAAAATGTAGTACCAGCGCATCGTTACTGGACTCGTCGCCAGTGGCTCGGAAAGACTGGGTGCGGGCTCGGTGTGTTAGCTTTAGCTAATATGTTGGCTGATGAGCGGTTGCTCTTTGCGAATGAAGCTGCCGACGCGAGTAAGCTTGATCCGATGCTGGCGAAGCCATCTCATTTTCCGGCGAAGGCCAAACATGTGATTTGGATCTTTGTTAACGGAGGTCCGAGTCAAGTTGATACCTGGGATTACAAGCCGGGTTTAGAGAAGTGGAGTGGAAAATCAATCAAAGAGTTCGATGGGAAGTTTGATAATACGACAGGTTTTTTCAAAGATGCTGTCGGCGGCTTGATGCCGAGTCCATTTAAGTTTTCGCCCCAGGGCTCATGCGGCAAAATGGTATCTGAGATCTTTCCTAATCTCGGAAAACATGTGGATAAGATGGGCTTCATTCATTCAGGGTTTACGGAATCGAATAACCACTCCCCTGCTCTATTCATGATGAATACAGGCATGGCACGCATGGGTTTTCCATGTGTTGGTTCGTGGGCCACCTATGGCTTGGGTAGTGAAAGCCGCAATCTTCCTGGGTTTGTGGTCATGAGCGATCCCAAAGGACGCGGCTTGCCCAAAGGACATGCTGCCAACTGGAGTTCAGGTTTTTTGCCAGG
>JAUMAI010000222.1:0-3784 GCA_032116775.1 Pirellula sp.
AGTTCAGTGCCGTTAAAACTGATCCGGCCACGCACGCGAGCCTCGCCATTGAGCCGCAATAGAGCCAATGCCGTCTGCGTCTTACCCGAGCCCGACTCTCCGACCAGCGCAAATTTCTCGCCGCGCGCCACCGTGAAGGACACTCCCTCCACGACCGAACGCGCCGACTCCGCGCTAACAAAGTCAATATTCAGATTGCTGACCTGCAGCAGTTCGCTGTCCGCCATCGCTCAGCCCCGCCGCGTATCAAGGGCGCTTCGGAGCGCCTCGCCAATAAAAATCAGCAACATCAACATGCCCACCAACACCGTAAAGGTCGACAACGTGATCCACCAAGCATCGAGATTCGCTTTGCCCTGCGCCAGCAACTCACCCAGACTGGCCGTTGACGGTGGCACACCCAGGCCCAAGAAATCTAGGCTCGTAAGCGCCAGAATCGCCCCACTCATCCGAAATGGCAAAAACGCAATCACTGGCGTTAGGCTATTGGGCAGCACGTGCCGCCAGATGATCTGGGCGTTGGAGAGCCCCAACGCCCGCGCCGCCGTGACGTACTCGAGATTCCGGTTACGCAGAAACTCCGCCCGGACGTAATCCGACAAGCCCATCCACCCGAACAGCGACAGAATCACCAACAAAATCAGGACCCCAGGCTGAAAGAGTGATGCAAAAATCAAAAGCACATACAACTCGGGCATCGAGCCCCAGATTTCGATAAAACGCTGCAAGGCCAAATCGACTCGGCCGCCAAAGTAGCCTTGGATGGCTCCCGTAACGACCCCCACCAGAACCCCCACAGCCGTCAGAGCCAGCCCAAACAAGACCGAGACTCGAAAGCCATAAATCAACCGTGCCAACACATCACGACCGCGATCGTCGGTGCCCAGCACATTGACCGCCGAAGGTGGCGCCGGATTAGGGCTCGGCGCAAAGTAGTTAATTGTGTCAAAGCGGTAGCCATTGGGCGGATAAATCGCCCAATTGCCCGGCTTGGCAAACTGCTCACGGATAAAGGGGTCAAGGTAATCCGTCGGCGTCGCAAAGTCACCACCGAAGCGTGTCTCGGCGTAGGTATGCCAAAGGGGGAAATACAAAGCACCGTCGTAGCGGGCAACCAAAGGCCGATCATTGCTGAGTGCCTCGGCGAACAGACTCAACACGACCAGCAACAAAAAAATCCACAAACTCCAGAAGCCGCGGCGATTAGCCCGAAAACGCCGCCACGCGCGCTGTCGCGGGGTACCGGGTGCGCGCTGGAGAGCCACCGCCGGGGGCCGGGCCGTGAGTACAGGCTTCATGAATTGGCCCCGAACTTGACCCGCGGATCGACCCAAACATATGCCAGATCCGTCACCAACTTGGTCACCAAACCAATCAGAATGATGATACCAATCTGACTGAAAATGTTGAGTGTAAAATCAAATACCCAAAGCGTGGCCAAGGCACCAAAAATCGCCAAGGGTACCGTGAACATGATCGTCAATGGATCGGCAAAACTTTCAAATTGAGCGGAAAGCACCAGGTAAATCAGCACCAAGGCAAATATAAAGGCAAACAACAAGCTGTTGGAGCTCTCTCTAAATTCCTTGGATGGTCCAGACACATCCGTAGCGTAGGAATCATCCAATACCTCAGCTGCAATTTTGTCCATCTCATCCAAGCCTGCACCGATGGTCACCCCATCCGCTAAGTTGGCTGAAACGGTCGCACTCACAAATCGATTGAATCGATAGAGCTGAGGTGGCGTACTTTTCTCTACTACACGCACCAAGTTATCCAATTGAACCAGCTGTCCATTATCGCCTCGAACGTAGAGCATGCGCAAGTTCACCGGTTCGTTTCGGTCCTGAAGCTGCATCTCGCCCACTACCTGGTATTGCTTACCCCCTTTGATGAAGTAGGCAAATCGCTGTCCCGAGTAGGAAAGCTGAAGGGTACGCGCGATCTCTTGAACAGATACACCCATATTCCGTGCTCGCTCTCGGTCAATCTCAATTTCCAATTCAGGCTTGGTAAACTTCAGGTTGATGTCGGTGAAAATGAAAGCTGGATTTTTCGCAGCCTTCTCCATAAACTTCGGAATGACTGCTTTTAATTTTTCCAAGGTAGGGGCCTGAATCACGTACTGAACAGGTAGGCCTCCACGACGGTCACCAATGGAAGCCGGCTGCTGCGCAAAAGCACGTACTGCAGTCACTCCTTTGAGAGAACCATTGATTTGGGTAAAGATTTCCTGCTGGGTACGGGAACGCTCGGAAGCATTCGTCAACATGAGACGAATAAATCCCGAGTTGGTATTTGCGGTGCCCCATCCTGGTGAGGTCATACTTGTCATGCTGGCAACTTCCGACTTCGGAAGTTCCTTCTCAAGCTGTGTATTCAAGTCGGTGATGACCTGATCCATAAAGGAGAAGGTTGCTCCCTCAGGTCCAGTCATGTTGATTCGCAATTCAGAGCGATCCTCCATAGGAACAAGCTCAGTTTGGAGGTTGGTAAAAAACCAATAAATTCCAAATCCCATGGCAAGAATAATGGGAAAAGAAATCCATTTAATCTTCATGAATTTTGTCAGACCTGCTTCATAGGCTTCATTTAGCAAAACAAAGAAGGGTTCGGTAAATCGATAAAATGCATTTTGCTGGCTGCGATGCTTGAGCATTTTTGCGCTCAGCATGGGGGTCATCGTCAAGGCTACAAAAGCAGAAATGATTACCGAGCCGGCAACTACAATTCCAAATTCTCGAAATAGTCTTCCCGTGGTACCCGTCAAGAAAATTACGGGTAAGAATACTGCCGCAAGGGTAACTGTGGTCGCAATAACTGCGAAAAATATTTCCTCCGAACCTTTGGCAGCTGCCTCCATGGGCTTTTCTCCCTTTTCAATTCTGGCATAAATGTTTTCCAAAACCACGATGGCATCATCGACTACCAAACCAATCGATAACACGATCCCCAATAGGGTAAGCACATTGATGGAAAAGTCCATCAAATACATGATGAAAAATACCCCAATCAAGGAAATGGGAATAGTGACTACCGGAATAAAGGTAGTTCTCCAGTCGCGGAGGAAAAGAAAAATAATCAACACCACTAGAATAAAAGCAGTGATGATAGTTTCTTCCACCTCGGAAATCGACTGTCGGATGTAGGAAGTGCCGTCAAATCCAAGTTCCACTCCTATATCGGCAGGCAAGTCCTTTTTGATAAACTCCAATCGCTTGTAGAACTCATCCGCAATTTCAATGTTGTTGGATCCAGGAAGAGGAACCAATACTACAGCTACCATTGGCACTCCATCACGTCGAAGGAGCGTTTTTTCATTCAGTGCCGAAAGCTCAGCGGTACCAATGTCTTGGAAGCGAACGAGGTTGGATTCGCTTTCCTTGATGATTAATTCATTGAATTCTTGAGGGGAGCTCAAACGGCTTTTTGTTCGAACAGAAAGTTCGATGCTTTGCCCTTCAATTCTTCCAGAAGGAAGCTCCACATTTTCAGTTTGGATTTTGCTCAAGACGTCCATGGGAGTGATTCCATAGGAGGCCATTTTGAGTGGGTCCATCCGCAATCGGATGGCATATTCTTTTTCGCCCCAGATTTGAACCCTACTTACTCCAGGGATGGTCTGCAAGCGTTCTTTGAACACATTATCCGCAATTTCGGTAAGCTCTAGCAAGCTTCTGCTATCACTTTTCACATTCACGCCCACAATGGGCTGAGAATCTCCATCAGCCTTAGAAACTACCGGAGGGTCAGCATCAGGTGGAAGACTGCGTTGCGCACCAGA
>JAUMAI010000223.1:0-1828 GCA_032116775.1 Pirellula sp.
CGACCCGGCAACCGGTGTGGATTTCGTGATCACCGCCACCAACTCCGATGTGGCCTTTAATGCTGAAGGGCCACTCCCCGACACGTTCGGCGGCATCGTGGCCGGAGCTGGTAACAACGGCAAGCTGACCTTCCCCGCGAACCTATACGGCAACCCGGCGATCTCAATCCCTGCTGGATTCGTGGATGGGTTGCCGGTTGGGATGCAGGTGGTGGGAAGACACCACAGCGAGCAGTTGCTTATTGATCTATCGGAACTCGGATAGATCTCTCAAAAAGCAAACTTCTTTTTGGAGTAACAAATGCATAGATAGCTAAACCACCTCGATGTGATCAGCGTCTAAATAGATATGCTCACTCTCGTGAGCCCGTGCTTGAACTGTGGTGATGACAAAGGTACAGAGTTGGAAATGGGATACAGGGGCCTTTCTCTGATCAAGTGCGATAGCTGCGATCTTGTCTATTGGCCAGGATGGTCCCCGGTGTTCGATGTGTCGCATGACGCCCACTATGGGGAATTCACAGACGGCTATGTCCCTAATCCAATTACCGCGAAGGGGCTTGACGACCTATTTTTGACCCTCGGTCAAGAGATTCCGGGTAGACGAGTCTTAGACGTTGGTTGCGGTTGGGGGGATGCTGTTGACGCTGCAAATCGAGCTGGTTGGGATGCAAGAGGGATCGACCTCTCCTCCACGGTCATTAGTTCGTGTCGTGCTCGTGGAGTAAATTGCGAATTGTTTGATTTCTTTGACGTATCTCCAGACGAGAAGAATTATGACCTCATAATCATGAGTGAATTAATTGAGCACGTGCCATTTCCCAAAAAGTGGTTCTCTCACGCTCGTACCCTTTTGTCAGAGAATGGAATTCTTTACATGACGACGCCAAATTACTCATCGCTTGGTAGACGCGTACTCAAAAAAGACTGGAACGTCATTGGCGAAGGCCACATCGGCTATTACTCTCCGAAACTTCTTTGCAATATTGCGTCGGACTGCGGATTGGAAGCCGTACACATAGAAGCTCGAAATCCTTCGATTGGCGCGATTCGAAAACTCTTAACACCAGGAAAGACTCCAGACACTTTCTTGACAAGTCAATACGATCTCAACCAGAAGGTTCGGCAACTGTCTTCCAAACACAAGAGTCTTGGAGTCGCAAAGTTTCTTGCCAACAAAGCCCTGAACGCCACCGGTCTCGGAGAGTCCATTGTTGCGAAATTCCGAATTAGATAACTCCGATTGATGGTCTTGACTTCACATCATCTAAAACATATCTAAGGCTCAACGATTAGATGGACAACGTCGGAATTCGCCGATCACACCCATACTCCGGCGGGTGATTCCGTTCGTCAACTTTGCCCCAAGGCACATAGTATTTTGAGTTAGCCACCGATACCAGATCTAGCTAGAGACCTCCAACAATGGGCCATCCTTTAGAAACCTTCGATAGTTTTACATTAAAGGATCTCAGTAGCGAAACATTTATGCATTCTCTCTTATCGCATAAAAAATGTTTAACTTGTCGCCGCACTCATGATGCAACCGACTATGGAGTTCCGAAGCATAGATATCCGTTCAAATTCTTCATTGATAAAATTTTCTTTCCTGACCTCCCTTCAACTCCAGTTAAGTCCTACTGATTCGCCGAGAGTCTTCCGGGTATGTAAAAAAGGATTAAACGTTCTTTAGGGCTAGCCATCCCAAACATTAGGTCCAACTCCACTGCGGTTCAGAGCCCTGGTAGTTGAGTTTTAAACTTACCAAGGCGCTCATACAACCGAGCTGGGGACGATTACTTTGCGTGATCACGAACCCTTCTCAGAT
>JAUMAI010000223.1:1838-3055 GCA_032116775.1 Pirellula sp.
GAGAGAGCTCACAAACGAGCAATTCCCGTGCCTGCCCAATGAGCCAACGACGTGACGTCTAATTTATCCAAGTCAAGACCAGCCCATAATTTGACCATTGGCAGCGTTCGAATATCGTCTACGACGAGTAAACAGTTTGATCCACGCATGTGTGGCACCAGGAAATCAAGAAATGTTTTCTCAAATAGACCGTTTTTGGGGCCGTCGAGAAAAATAATGTCAGCTTGACGAAATCGAGCTTTGTAATCTTCCCAAATAACAGGCTTAGAAAGGTCCGCAATTGTTTGAACAAGTCTGCCATCAGCAAAATCATCGAAACTGAGTACATTCGATTGAAGAGCGGTCCAGGGCACGACGTCAAAGGTTTCGACGTTGCACACTTTGTCTCCGCTTAATAGTGCCAAGCTACCAAGCCCATGGTATGTCCCTATTTCGATCACATTCTTGGGCTCAGTGATTGAAACTAAGGCGGAAAGAAGTCGATAGTGCTCCCCAGGGTATGAATTAACAACGGAACTTCCGAAAGCTTTAAGACAACGTTGTTCCAGGTCCTCAAGAACAGTAGAGGGCAATAGACACGCAAGCTTTGCTACTAGTTGCTGCAGTTCAGAACTTGGAATACAAGATAGAGGTGCTATCACTGAGATCTCTGAAGAAATACCGAATTCAGGTATTGAAATCCTCTCAGATGACTTGGTCAAAATTTTCCGGATGGCGATCGAGCGCAGCGCAACGAAGATTCGAGAAACGACATCTATTTGGGCATTCATCTTTGGACCCCTTGGTTTATCCTTAATGAAAACGAAAAAAACTAAATCCAAATATTCGAGAAACACCAA
The DNA here is from genome assembly GCA_032116775.1 of Pirellula sp. Lineage (GTDB taxonomy): Bacteria > Planctomycetota > Planctomycetia > Pirellulales > Pirellulaceae > JAFLCP01. The sequence continues at coordinate 2,678 of JAUMAI010000223.1, forward strand.
TGCTCAATCATTGATTCCTCCTCAAAACCGCTCATACCCTTTTTATCTTTGACCGGATTTGTTTTCTAGTATTCCTCACTCTAGAAACCATTGAGTCGGTGAGCCTCGGCGATATTAACCTCAGCCAAATAAGAGAGAAGACGCCCTTCAAGAGAGCCTTCACTGTTATTCCAATGTACCGGTAGCCATAATTTCGCATCGCAAAGCTTGCCGCCGTCAGACCCTTCGCTATATTGCCAGATCCAATGGAATTCGAGACGATAGTTCCAATGTGGAGATGAAATAACCGCTTTTCGCTTAAGCCGGGCGGGCACACCTCCAAAAGAATGTTGGGGGCGATTTGGTCAAGATTGAAAAATGGACGTCTAGTCCTGTTTA
>JAUMAI010000223.1:3065-3435 GCA_032116775.1 Pirellula sp.
AAGCGGTTACCGCTATGAATTCTTCGTAAGACAAGTTCTTCGTCGAGGAAACAAATTTCGCCCGCAGCAGCCAATCGCAAAATCGAGTGCCAGTCCTCGTTGGGCAGAGAGGCTTCATAACCTCCCTGATCGCGGAACGCCGGTATGCGAAAAAACATTGACACCGAACGGACATCTGCTTTCAGCTCTAGAATTCTCTGTAGCGTGTTTCCCGAAGCAGGTGGAAGATCTGACAAGCGGCTTCCGTAGCCCAAGTCATGTCCTTGATCATCAATACATCGATATTCACAGTGACATAAATTCGCACGAGAGTTTTCCTCTAGAACCTTAACTTGCTTCTCAATTTTTGTCGGCAGATGAATATCATCAG
>JAUMAI010000224.1:0-4055 GCA_032116775.1 Pirellula sp.
CGTGGGTATGGCCACAGTTTTCCGAGTTGCAATCCTGTGCCACAGCGGTTGCATTCGTGTAGGCTACGGCAACCATCGCAAAGACAAACGACTTCGCAACAAGTGATTTCAAAAGACGCATAACTTTCCTCCCTAATCGCCAGCGACATCGGCGCTGCCGACCACTGAGCGGGCAACGCTACTTGCTCTCTCTGACTCTTTCGTCATGGGGCAAAAGAAAAGGTATGATTTTTTCGACTTCTGCTACAGTTTGCCTAAGTGGATTTTAAGTGCGGTAAACCTTTCTGGGCACGTAAGTCATTCAGTTTTTTCCAGCAGGCACCATCCAGGCGGAATAGTCTGACTAATTGTGAAGTCGAGACCTGCAGACGCTCTGCGGAAACAGGCAGGTTCTGATTTTCAGCCTCAAGTATGTCAAGAGCTTCCGCAATCATGGCGGGATAGTCGTCGTGAGAGGCGGAAATGTGGAGTCGGCGGTTCTCGATTCGTGACAGCCATAAATCGGATGGATATTCGGTTAGATCCTCTGTGCGAATCTCACATGCTAGCCGTAAGCGAAGTCTCCACAGAGCTTCTTTACGGTTCTCCAGTTGGCTTCGCCGTTCATTGGCTTCTGCGGAGATGCCGCCGGGAGTAAATGTGATAACGACAGCAGTTTCAACCTTGTTTCGATGTTGACCACCGGGGCCACTGCGGCGAGTCGTTCTGAAGAGGCAGTGTTTCCATAATTCTTCGGGTGGAAGTCTAGCGGGATGCATAAGGAAACGACCACACTGCTGAATGTTTTCTACCGCAGACCGCAAGAGCGCGGAACTTAGTATGCGTTAGGCTGTTTCCAGACTACCAAAAAAGTTTTCAGCAGGATACGTAGGTCTAGCCATAGAGACCATTCGCGAATATACCGGTGGTCGAGTTCGATTCGGCGCTCCATCTTATTTAAAGTGTCCGTTTCGCCGCGGAACCCTTCCACTTGTGCCAAGCCCGTGATACCCGGCTTGACTTTATGTCTCAGCATATATCCACGGATAAGGCGACGATATTGCTCGTTATGTGCCGAAGCATGAGGTCTCGGCCCGACCATCGACATATTGCCTTGAATCACATTAAAAAGCTGGGGAAGTTCATCTAGCGAAGTCTTACGGAGAAATGCACCCAAACGCGTAATTCTTGGATCATTTTTAGACGCTTGCTTGATGACGGGCCCGTTATCACAGACTCGCATCGAGCGGAATTTCCAAACTAATATTTCACGTCCATCAAGACCGTACCGTTTTTGGCGAAAGAAGACGGGGCCAGGTGAGGTTAATTTGATGGCTACTGCAATCATACACATCACGGGAGCCGCTACGACTAGCGCGAATGATGCAGCCGCAAAATCGAGGCACCGTTTCATCCAACCGTCGACTCCATACAGTGGTGTTTCGAAAACGCTGACGGCCGGAATCCCTCCCAGATTGGTCCACCGAGAGTGCAGTAATTCGAAAACGAAAAAGTCGGGTACTATGTAAACCGAGGTGGTTGAATCACTGAGTTGATCCAGTAATTCCCGGATCCTATTTTCTGCCCGCATCGGCAGAGTGATGAAGACGGTAGCAATCTCACCCTCTCGAGCGCGTTTGACTAGTTCATTCAACTTCCCTTGATATCCTGGCGCGTTTGCAGGTATCGAGCAGTGACGCTCATTGTTTCGGTCGTCGAAGAAACCAATAAAGTTTAGACCTTGGAGCGGATTGTTGAGAGCACTTTGGGCTAATTGAACTCCCAAAGGATTCAGTCCGGCAATAGCGAAGCGTCTCTGATTACCATGGCTGCGAATAAATGTTTCCAAAACAACTCGAAAAAGCATTCGAGTCCACGCCAGAACTGCAAAGCCTAAAATGGCCCAACAGGCTAAGCTAACACGTGAGAAACTCGCTCCCATTTTCAGGAAGAAGGCAGCAATCAACAGGACAGCGAGAGTTACAGCCCAGTTTACTCCCAAAAGCCATAGGTCTCTATCAGGAGATTGCGATCTTTCGAGTCGGTAAAGGCCCGTTGCTTCCGCCGTCATCCAGAATGTGAGCGTCGCTAACAGACTTGCAGCTAAGGTCAGGTCACTTATTTCTTGGTTCAGCAGCCAACGCGAGATCATGTAGGTCGAGATGATGACGATACAATCTGCAACGCGAAATATCGATGGCAAAACATTGCGATGTTCGCGGATATCGTGAGGAGGATAAGTTGGCATGTCTTCGTCAGGTTGACCTACTAAGTTGGAAACACACGTTATGCTCACCGCATAACACGCAGTTTGGCTAAAAAACCAAACGTATTTGCATACTTAAAAGTAGGACAGGAAGACCTAAAAGCAAAAAAATTTCAGGACCGGTTTGTAGAATCCAACCAGTCTAATCCCAGATCGAGGTTAGTAGCCGAGTGGGTAAGTGCTCCGACGCTAATACGATCCACGCCGGTCATAGCAATATTGCGGATTGTAACGAGGGAAACACCGCCAGAGGCCTCAAGCTGCACGCTGGCGGCTTTGGCATCGCGCATTTGCACCGCTTGCTTCAAGTCATCCAAACTCATGTTATCCAACAGCACAATATCGGGCGAAGCGGTTAATGCATCCGCGAGTTGTTGTAGATTATCGACTTCGATTTCGATGATCGTATTCGTTTTTCGCCGTTCGGGCCACGCAGCCAGAAAACTTCGAGCTTTTTGAACAGCTGCGGATGGGGATAGGCGTTGTCCGTCCGCATCTAGTTCAAATGCCAAATGATTATCTTTAATTAGTACGGCGTCGTAGAGTCCTAAGCGATGATTTCTTCCACCACCGCAATGCACCGCATATTTTTCAAGATATCTCCAGCCTGGAGTCGTTTTGCGCGTATCGTAAACTCTGGCTTTGCAGCCATTCAACTCGTTGACGAACCGTTGGGTTAGTGTTGCGATACCGCAAAGCCGTCCAAGAAAGTTGAGAATGGTTCGTTCGAGAGAAAGCAGGTCGCGTACCGTTCCAGATAATTCACAGAGCGTCTGCATTTTGGAAAAAGTCTCTCCATCAGCTACTAGAGACTTACAGCATAGGCTACTCTCGGATTCCCTGATCATGGTTTCGATCAGTTCTATTCCACAAGCAGTTCCCGGTTGTCTAGCGACAATCTGAGCCCGGCCGCTGATTCCCTCCGGTACGAGTGCCAATGTGGTCAGGTCGACGCCATCTTGCAAATCCTCCCAAATCGCGAACTGTACGAGTTTGCGAAGTTCATCTTGAAGTCGTTCATCCGATGCATTGATTTGGTCAAACTCGTTCATTACATTCCTGTGATTGAATTAACTAGATGGCTTATTTGCTGAGGATTTCGCTGTCTATTCAAAGATGAATTGTGAGTCGGCCAAAGTTATCGCAGTGCGAATTTCATAACAACTCGAGTGTATCCATGAAACGATTTCCAAACCATGACTTCGATGGTCTTCGAGTTGGTGCGAAGAGTGGTGTGGCGATCGATCATGATAAATACCGAACCATCGGCTTAATAATTCTATTGCTCTGCGCTTACACTGGATACCGAGTCTATCTTACTTCCGAAAAAATCAGACAAATCGACAATGATCCAGTCTTGTCTCAGCCGTTGCGGACCATCGTTCGCGTAAATTATGCGAAGCCGGCCGAACTATCACTTTTGCCAGGTATCGGACCGAAATTAGCCAAAGCGATTATCGAATTTAGAACCTCTCAGGGACCGATAAGATCTTGGGAGCACTTTGAAGAAATTCGAGGCATCGGACCCAAAATGGTCGAAAGAATCCGCCCCTACGCGTCACTTGAGTAGCAATGAATGGTTTGTTTGTTGCCCCTCACCCCCAGCCCCTCTCCCCCTGGCGATTTTTGCTGCGCAAAAACGCCGGGGGCGAGGGGAGCACTTAGGCAAGGAATCTTTTTCTTTGTGCAGCTCAGGAAGCTCTTTGGCTTGATTTTTTCGAGAGACAGAGGAGAGCCACTCAATGGTTTCTCCCTCGCCCCAATGAGGTCGTAGCGCAGCGTAGAACTCTTTGGGGAGAGGGCCGGGGGC
>JAUMAI010000225.1:0-2216 GCA_032116775.1 Pirellula sp.
CTACAAGGCAACGTCGGCGGCCAACTCGAACGCCGCATCTTCACCGTCAACAACGTCCCCGCCGCCCGCGCCAGCGACTACGACACCGGCCTGACCCTGCCCGCCGGCACCGACATGGCCGTCGTCCGCGGCCAGGCCATCATCCGCTCCATCACCGTCAACTGATTACCGCCGTACGCCAGCAGCCCAAAATTCGCTCTGGCGTACTCCATAAACAGCTGTGTATAATCGCCCGCCTGATCAGCCCGGTAGCCACAAACCACCGGCAAAGGGACGTGAAATCACTGACGATGACAGTGAAGCAGTTAAAAAACATCAACAGTTACGCATCCGTAGCTCAGCTGGATAGAGTAGGTGGCTTCGAACCACTTGGTCGGGAGTTCGAATCTCTCCGGGTGCACCAAACAACAAATGCCTCACTCGCAAGAGTGGGGCATTTTTGTTTGCAGCACTCGGAAGTGAGAACTCCCCAGTTCGACAAAACGCATCGCGTTTTGGACAGCCGCCAGGCTGCCCCGCAGGGGTGAGCGATCCGCGATGGCGGATTGCGAATCAATCTCTCTGGATGCTAACTCCCACCCAAATAGCCATCTGGCTAATTGCTTATCACCAACCAATTGCTCAACTCTGTAATCAATAATGTGATCGAAAGCCCAAATCCAACGAGCGCACGATAAGCCGAGACGCTTTTTCTGGTTATTTAAAGTATGGTCTGTTATCAGGGGATTAGGCGGGTTGGTTTAAAACGGACTCTACTGAAAAGACGTGCAGTTTGGTCTGTAATTCGTGATAGCACACGATACAACTGTTATAGTTTTTGACAAAGCGTACGGATAGACGTACGCTAGAGCGAAATGGAGGTTTGCTATGTCTACATTCAATGCTACAGAAGCACGATCAAAATTGTATGCCCTGATAGACGAAACTAAACAAACGCACAAGCCCATTGTCATAACGGGCAAGCGCGGTAATGCCGTACTGTTAGCCGAGGAGGATTGGATCGCTATCAGTGAGACCCTCTACTTGGTATCAATTCCCGGTATGCGAGAGTCAATTCGCGAAGGATTGGCCACTGATCTGACCGATACAGAGCAAGAGCTGGATTGGTGATGTGGGAGCTCCACTTCACCAAGCAGGCTCAGAAAGACGCCAAGAAGGTCGCTTCCTCTGGACTTAAGCCAAAAGCCCAGGAGCTCCTAGAGATTCTCAGGAATGATCCATTTGCTAACCCACCTCCTTATGAAAAGCTTATCGGTGACCTATCGGGCGCATACTCGCGGCGCATCAATATTCAACACAGGCTTGTGTACCAGGTATTGGAGACAGAACGTGCGGTTAAAGTGCTGCGGCTTTGGACGCACTACGAATGACGGCTATAACAATCAGCTGCACAGCGACAATTTTTCCGCTGCGTTGCAGCTCCAAAATTGCGCGTGAGCACGGGCGTTAGCTATCGAGGTTGACATAAGTGCTAATTCTAGAGGGTGTGCTCAGCAATATCTTCACGACGTTTGTGTGGCCAAGTTGGCTGAAGTCAGCAGCCTACGCGCGGTGCCCTGATGTTTGGAGGCGGGTCTTTATCAAGGCGGCAGAGGAATCAAACACCTTGAGCCCTAGTCTTGCTTGCGAGCTGGCGCAGACACCGTCGATGATGAGACTGATGATCAATTGCTTTAGACCAGATAGATCGATTCCATCAGCACAACTGTTTGCGATTAGCACGGCATTCGAAATGCTTCAACGCGATTTTGAATTCAGTTCGAGAAGTTCGCTTCAACCCTGGCAGGTCAGAAATTTCGCTAGCACGGTGAGAAGGGAATGGTTGAATACACTCAATGAGAAGCCATTGCTCCGATCTCGATTTAAAAACGTGCGTGATGTTATACCTGCACATTTCATCGGCAATGACGCAAAGTGCATGCCGAACCTTGATTCATTGCTCATCGACGAAACTCAACTTAGGAAAGAGTTCTTTAGGTCTTTCTCATCACCAGATGCAACGGAGGAAGTGGTAATTTGGTTGCCAGATAAAGATGGCATAGTCCACCATTCTCCGGATAAACGCATAACTTTGACTGATGATCTGAATGCATCTTTGGGATTCTTTAGAACCGGACACGAGTACTCGTTGCACGATACTGCAGATAAAGTGCAGTGGCTGCAGTTAGCTTGTCGTGATTCACGGCGTGGACTTGAAACCGGCCAATTTGGCGACA
>JAUMAI010000226.1:0-7138 GCA_032116775.1 Pirellula sp.
GAGGCAAAAGGTAGGATAGGATGCGAAACTAAGATCAGAACTCGCGCAGAAATTGCCCCTCTCCCCGCATGATCTTTGCTGCGCAATGATCACGCGGGGAGAGGGAGAACTTTGATACGGATGCTAATCAAATTCGAAATGCCCAACAAAGGAGAATTGGGGCTGTTAGACAAAGCGACTCATCAGCTTTTGAGTCAAAGATTATTGGATGTTGATCGTGAAATCGGAATAGGATCGGATGGGCCAATGGCCAGGGTCGCGGGTCTCTGCCTTGATGCGTAACAACCACTTACCAAGCAAACGCGGCTCCGACCCAATCTGTAACTCAAGCTCACCACTCTCAGCACCGGCCGGTAGCGTCAATGGCTTTGCCGTCACCAGGTGCCGAATCTCGGCTGGAATCTCACAATCCACGACAACCTCGGTCTGCAATTTCGGAGACCGCGATATCTTGATCGGAATCCGGCGAAGCTCACCTTGGCCGATCTCAATGTTCGACCCCAGACTCGAAACCTTCAACAACGCTCCCTCCATGATCATCGTCACTGGAGCATCCGTGGCCTTCACGACATAACGCATATTTCCCTGCGAATCAGCAACCTGCGCGACACCATGCGTCGCCATGCGCATCGTGAACTCAGTCCCTAACCACTCCGACATCCACGTCCCATAATTGACTCGCTTCTCATTCGGCGGAACCAATAAACTCAAACCATGGCTACCGCATAAATAACGTGACTGCTGCGCTGCCATCTCCAACAAGATCTCACCAGTAAATGAATCCTTACGAACAATATCCATCTCAGCCACACAAGTCGCTCCGCGCGGTGTGTCGCGTTGTCGCGTCTTATCGACCAAGAAAATATCAAACGGTGGAACCATCGTTATCGCTAATATCGATTGCGAAACCTGCCGCTCCTCTGGCTGCAGCGGTGCTCGCACCGAACCTGCAGGTGCGAGCGCTGTTCGCTGCACGATCTCCTCGCCTACCTTCGACTTGCCCATGACCTGGAAAGATGCGGCAACCACAGCCGCTGTAGCCGCTGACTCCAATGTCAATTTCACCTGATTCGCCCCAGCCGGAATCTTCAGATCACCTCCGATTGTCACGCCCGCTGGTAAACCTACCACCTCCACAGCAATCTCTTCGTTGTGACCACCCAATCGCTGCGCCTGCACAACAAGCTCACTCTTACCTCCCAACGGCAAGCTAATACTCGCTGGAAAAGTTAATTGATAATCGGTTGCTTCCGACTGAACTCGCAATTGATAACGATTGCCAACATCGTTCTTAGCACGCGATAACCTCCGTACCACTAGCGTATATTCACCCGCTGCGGCACGGAACGAGAAACCTGCATCGGTTGTACCAGCCAAATCATCGTTGCTCGCTACGCTCTTACCACTGGCATCCAAGAGATTCAATTCGACATCCATCGCCGAACTACCCAACAACGCCTGCACATCAAATCGCCAAAACGAATCTAGTTCAGTGCGCCATCGATACCGATGCTCCATTGCATCATTTGCAAAAGCTCTCGATAGAGCCAAGCCACCTACCAAGACCTCCGTAGGCTCGCCCTTCACGATCGCTTCCATCTTTTCCACCAGCGGCAAGCGATATTCAACTTCCCCGGCCGAGGTCGATAAATTTCCCACCCACGGTGCTAATGGTGTATCGGCTGGAATATCGATCTTCTGTTCCACTATCTCCCATTGCGGCGCACCGGTAGCAATCCCTAATCCGGTAAGCTCGACGATTTGCGTTCCGCGCACGATACGATCCGGAAAAGTCTTCTGTACTTTGAGCCCTGGTTCAATCGCCAGATGGTAAACGTAACTCGCATCGCCTCGAAAATCGGCGTCAAAAATCGCGATGGTATATAACTCTCCTGCCGTTACCTTGAATCCAATAGTCCCATCAGTACCCAAGGTATCCGCATGATCGGCCACCAATTGTCCACGAGCATCATGAACTTGAATCATCGGATTGAAATCCGAGCCGAGTCGGCGCGCATGCCACTCAACTCTTACTAACCCAGCACGATCGGCTAGAAATGAATAGCGATCCACTTCGGTCAAACGACTTAAGCGTCCCGACACGCCTATTGGAACAGATGGCAAGCTTTGCACATCATCACGCCACCGACTCTCAAGTATCTCATCAAACGGACTCACCAAAAACGAACCTGTTTGCGAAACGCCATTCGCATTAGCCACTTGAAAATGAATCAGGCCAGGCGCCACATCGGGCTTCACTTCAAGGCGAGCAGAAACTTCACGTGCAATCAGAGGACTGCTGACACCCGCCCTCGGTCCCGTCCAGTAAGGTGGCGGGGTAATCAGATAATCGCCAGGTTTACCCGCGGATAATAGCGTTACATCAGGATGATGTATAAACCATTGCAAATCAGGAGTGAAATCATAACCACCCAATTGCACGTCGGCTGTAGTACCGACGCGAATCGCTGGAGGAAAAGCATAGCCCAGCTGTGGCGACTTCTGGGCTAAACAGTCAGCGGTAAGCCACCCAACCCCTAAGAGGAGCCCGAGTAGTCGCCCCACAACAGCTGGCGACATCATGCGAGAACCTCACCGATCCTCTTGCCACCATTGACGATTGGGACAGGTCGACCAAGAGGTGTGTGGTAAACCTTATCTGCATCAACGCCCATCAGGAAAAAGATAGTTCGCAATAAATCTTGGATACCGTAAGGTGTAGTGATCGGGAAACTGGCTGTGTTATCACTCTCACCAATCACAGCGCCCCGTTTGATACCGCCACCAGCGAGAATTACCGTTTGACATTGCGACCAATGATCTCGTCCCGCGTCGCTATTGATTTTCGGTGTGCGGCCCATTTCACCCATCATCACCACCAACGTATCATCGAGCATTCCGCGCTCATCCAAGTCGCTAACCAAGGCGCTAAACGCCAGATCGGTCGGTGGACACAAAGCCTTCTCGTGACTGGTAAAATTATCGGTGTGAGTATCCCAACTGCCATGTTCGATACCGATAAAGCGACATCCTGCTTCCACCAATCGCCTTGCCAATAACGCGCTTTGTCCGATGGAACTGTAGCCATAGCGTTCGCGCAAGGCGGGACCTTCCGCTTGTAAATTAAAGGCTTCTCGCGCCTCTTTCGATGTGACCAACGCAACAGCTTGGTCATAATACGAATCGAATGTAGCCGCCTTACCTGAGGCGTTTGAATTCGGTCCTAATTGCTCGATATCCGTCAGCAGTTGTTGACGGCGATTAAATCGATCGTTGCTGATCGTGGGAGGCGTTTTCAAATCCCGCACTTCAAAATCGGGCTGGGCGGGATCGTTATTGATCGTGAATGGAGCATACTTCGCTCCATAAAATCCAGGCCCACCCGGTCCTAAGGCGTTGGGAAGTTCGATATACGGTGGCACATGTCCCGATTGACCTAACTCACGCGATACGATCGAACCGATCGAAGGGTATAATTCATTGAAGGGAACACCCTTCGCTTGGCCATCGGCGAAATTGGGTGGATAGCCTGTTAGAACCCAGTGGCGTCCTGTTTGATGCGCATTATCGTTGTGACTGTGCGAACGGAGAATCGTAAATTTATCGACCACCTTCGCACAGTGAGGCAGCAGTTCGCTGATTTGTGTACCAGGAACCACCGTTGAAATCGGCTTGAATGGACCGCGAATCTCCGCAGGTGCCTCGGGCTTCAGATCCCACATGTCGATATGACTTGGGCCACCTTCGAGCATGATGAAGATACAGGCTTTCGCTTTCGGGGCCTGAGCTGTCGCAGCTTCAACTTGCCACCGCAGGAGCGTCGGCAACGAGAGCCCGGCCATGAAGCCCATCCCGCCAACTCGCAGCAAACGACGACGATTGAGCAAATTGATGGAACGGAGGTCGTAAGCGTTAGGTTTGGCCATAGGGAACTCTAGTGGTTAAAAACGAATTCCTTGGTATTCAATAGAACCCAAATCACATCTTCGATCGCTTCTTGCCGCGTCGCAGTGGAATCGAAGTACTGCTGCATTTTCGACTGTTCGGCTGCGGTAGGGGGGCGCGCTAAGGCGCTCAGATAAAGTTGTGTAATAATTTCCGCTGGCGCTGCCGAAGATTTGGCTAAAACGGTAGCTTGTCCATCGGGATGAGAGATTTTATCCGCAGTCGCCGTAGCGTTCATCAAATGCAATGCTTGCTCCATGCTTGGCTCACTGCCTCGTTCACAGGCACACACAGTAAGTCGCCTTGGCCGTCCAAAGACTTCGAAGAAATTCGAGGGTAGCTTGTTATCCCATATCTGAATCGCGCGGTAGCCGCGCGGCCAGCCATTAAACTCTTCGGGAATACCGGTCACTTGAGAAACTGCATCTAACAAAACTTCAGCTGCGATCGGCTTCCAACGAGCATGGGAATAATTCTGCTGATCGAGTTGATTGCTGTCGTTGGTCTGGGTACTCAATTGATAGGCGTTCGATTCGAGTACCGTTTGCGTAAAGCGTTTTAAATCAAAACGAACCTCGAGTAGATGCTTAACCAAAGCATCAAGCAATTCCTCATTGCTGGCTGGATTGGTATCACGAATATCATCCAATGGCTCAATCAATCCCCGTCCCATGTAGTGAGCCCAGATACGATTGGCAATCAGTTTTGCAAAGTATGGGTTCTCTGGTTGTGTCGCACAAGCGGCAAAGAGTTGACGACGATCTAATTGCCCGGCGACTGATGCTGGCTCGGCGCCGAGCGCTGCCGTAGGCACGGGCGTTTTCGTGCGTGGGTGATTGAGATCTGTCCCAGCGGCAGCAACGATTTTAATACCGGTCAATGGATTCGTCTTACGTTCGATACCGGTGAAGAACCCAGCCAGTGCGTAGTAATCCTTCTGATCCCAACGCTCCAAAGGATGATGGTGACATTGAGCGCACTCAATTCGAACGCCGAGGAAGAGTTGACTGATGGAACGGGCTAGTTTTTCTGGATCAGAATGCACTTGAAAAAAGGGAGCCGGCGATTCGTTAAGAATCGAGCCTTCAGCGGTTAATATGCTGCGCACGAATTGATCATACGGAACATTGTCGGCGATCTGGGAACGTACCCAGCGGGTCATCGCCACCGCGCTGGCTGGAGGAATCGTATCCTTATCGACCTGCAATAAATCGGCCCAACGCTGTGCCCAAAAATCTGCATACTCATTCCGATTCAAGAGCTGCCGAATGACTTGGGAACGCTTGTCGGACGAGCCATCTGCCAAGAAGTCTTGAGTCTCCTGAGCTGTTGGCAATGTACCGATCGCATCCAGATAGACGCGGCGCAAAAAAGTGGCATCATCGGCAAGGGGACTAGGCTGGATCTTAAGTTTTGCGAGTTTGGCTCCAACAAACTGATCAATAAAATTATTGACCGGTAATGCAATCTGATTGTTTGGCTGCTTGAGTTGCTCGCTTCTTTCCTCTCTGGGTCGGGTGACGCGACACACTGCGACTTTACCGAGATAACGAACCAATATGGCTGCTTCGCCTGGATTTTCGGTTGTGCGAATCAGGCCCGTTGGATCGACGACAGCGATACTATCTTCGTTGGATTGAAATTGGGCGTCGGCGGTGACACATGTTTGCTTGCCGGTGTCATCGGTGTAAGTCACACGCAATTGTTGCTGCCCGAGAGCGGGGAGCGTAATTGCTGTCGGTTCAATATGGAGCCCCTCGGCGGTAACTTGGTTGCTACTGTTTTCTGGTTGTGCTTGTGCTAAGTCGGCATCAAGATGTGCCCCCTCGGCAATCCATCGAAGTAACAACCGATCCCAGAGCGAGTCGACTTCGATTTTTTTACCACCGCCATGCGGAATGTTGGCGACAGCTTTCTGACGAATCAAGCTATGAACGGGTGAGGCGGGAAAAACTCGACGGCCGCGACTATTCAGTACAATCGCTTCATAATCGGCTTGGGCATCATAGCCAAATACACTCAGCTTGAACCCTTGCTGTCCTTCTGCTTTCCCGTGACAGCCGCCAGCGTTACATCCAGCCTTCGAGAGAATAGGGATAATATGCTTACGAAAAGATACGGCTGGCGGACTAGCAAACGCGGTAACTTCAATCGGTACTGAAATTGATTGATCTTGTAAGCGAATGACAAGTTCCGTTTTACCATCCGCTATGGGAATGATCTGTCCTTGCGGGGTGACGTTGACGATGGCTGCGTTCGCAGGTTCAAAAGTTACCTTGCGTGTCACATCGGTAGTGGACCCTTCGGCGGCGAGGTGGCTGACCAAGATTTGCTAATCGCGACACAACTTCTGCGCGAACATTCTGTCCAAGCCAACCTACGTTGCTCACCCAAAGCATCATTATCCAAAAGGCGATTCGACAACATGCGCAAAGATGCGTACATGTTGGATTTCTTCGCAGCCTTGAGGGATGGAATCGACAGAAACAATGCATGCGGTGAGATGTGGGAAAGGGAAGGGGGGAGCAGCCAAATCGGATAGGACTAGATGTGGATTCTTCGGCGTTTGGTTGAGGATATAACTTTCTGGGGGGAACTTCAAGTTTTTATTTAGGCAGGCTAGCAGGTTTTTAGGGTAGCGCGGTGTTTGAGCGACGCGATTGAGCTTGGATTTGGCTTTATGCCGTGTCCACGGGTTAGGGTCTTAGCATGAAAAAAATGCGCGGGAATATTATGCGAGCATGGATATGGCTTTAGGCCATGTCCACGGGGGCATGGTGAGCTAGCCGACCATGAATTCCGCAGACTTGGGCCGAGCCCATGTCTACGGTTTATTGCGTGGGTGCCAAACACGGGCCGAGCCCATGTCTACGGTTTATTGCTACGCTTTACAACGCCTAGTTCTGCTTGCTCTTGGGAACCTTAATACCCATATCGGCCATTAGGAACTGCATATCTTCCCAAACTAGCTTCTTCGCATCTGGGTTGCGCAGTAAATAGGCTGGGTGATAAGTGACTAAAACTTTCGCCCCGCGATACTGATGAAACTTACCTCGCAAGGCTCCAATCGCCAGATTGTTCTGCAAGATCGCGCGCACTGCGACAGCTCCCAAGCAGACGATGTACTTGGGCTGTAACACCTCGAGTTGTTTCTCAAAAAATGGCCGGCAACACTCGACCTCTTCTGGTGTCG
>JAUMAI010000227.1:0-2251 GCA_032116775.1 Pirellula sp.
AAAGCGATTTTGCTTTTTCTGCTGCGCCTTTCAGGCCGATTGACTCTAACCAGTTGCCTAACATTTGGTAGCCACCTTCGGTGAGAACACTCTCGGGGTGGAACTGAACGCCGTATATGGGTTTGGATTTATGTTGCAACCCCATGATTACACCACCAGTAGTTCTACTTGTCACAATCAGATCTTGCGGTACCGTCTCGTCCACAACGGCTAGAGAGTGGTAGCGAGTTGCTTTGAAAGATTTTGGAACGTCTTTGAATACCAAACTGTTATCGTGCTGCACATCACTTGTCTTTCCGTGCATTAACTCGTCGGCGCTTGTCACCGTTGCACCCATGGCCTCGGCTATTGCCTGATGACCTAGACAGACTCCAAAGATTGACTGGTTAGTTTTTAGAGCCACTTGAACCACGTCGATGCTAAGGCCTGCATCCTTTGGGGTGCCAGGACCTGGGCTAATAAGCACGCCATCGTATTTGGCCATTAGCTCGGGAAGTTCTTGCTCAGTGACCGCATCGTTTCTAATAACGTCGGTTGTGGCTCCTAGCTGCTGGAGGTAGCCACTTAGCGTGTATACAAAGCTGTCGTAGTTATCCAGCACCAGAATCTTGGTCATCTTAATCAAAGCCTACTTGTAGAATTGTGACCATGCCCAAACTGACTGCGACCCCTGAAGACGACTCGTCGTCACCAAAAAAACGTCCCCTTAAGCTTCCTAAGCGCACGCCAAAGGCTGAAAAAGTGCCAAAGCAAAGAGGTTCCGAGGACGCTCTAAACCCAGTTTGGTTTAAGCCTGTGATGTTTGGCTTCATGATCGTCGGACTATTTTGGATCATCACTTACTACGTAACTAGCGCCCAGTTCCCTCTAGGAGCTGCGACACCGCTAAATCTTGAGAACTGGAACATTCTTATCGGTTTTGGAATTGCCATGATTGGTTTCATGATGTCCACCCGCTGGAAGTAACTCCTAAGAAAAAAGCGGCTGTAGCCGAAAAACCACGCCAGCATAAATCACTAAAACCAGCAAGACGCCAACTGCGGCAACCTGAATTTTCTGAGTCAGGGCGGGCTTGAACCTGGTATTTGCATACACTCCAGTAATTGACATTCCAGCAAGTAACCCACCGAGGTGTCCTTGCCAAGAAATTCCTGGGATGAAAAAACCAAAAGCGAGATTGACCGCAATCAATCCAAGTAGCTGACCGCTTCTATCACCGATGGCACGCAGCATGATGAAGTAGGCACCCATCAATCCAAAGAATGCCCCTGAAGCTCCGACAACGGGAACTACTGGACTACCGAGCCACAACACCGCAGCTGACCCACCAACGATTGAAAACAGATACAAAGTAAGAAACCTTGCAGGTCCCAGCATTGGCTCAATCACTCGACCGAAGATGTAAATCGAGTAAATGTTGATCAGGATATGCCAGGGACTATCTGGTGAGTGTACGAAACCTGCGCTTAGCATTCGCCAAGGTTCCATGGTTGTAAGTAGCGGCGCATAAAGCAAAGTGTTTGTAACGCTTGAGCCAGGAATAACCTGAGTCAGCCAAATTACAAGATTGATCGAGATCAGCCAAACAGTTACCTTCGGCTGACCCGATTTCAATCTGGCCAATTGGTTTTTTAGACTGACTCGATGGAGATTGACTCAATCACAACATCGTCCACTGGCTTATCTCCAGCGCCCGTTTCAACAGCTTGAATCTTGTCAACAACCTTGCGGCTGTCAGGGTCAACAACATCACCAAAGATGGTGTGCTTGCCATAGAGCCAAGTAGTTGCAACGGTAGTGATGAAAAATTGTGAGCCATTCGTTCCAGGTCCTGCGTTAGCCATTGCTAACTTGTAAGGCTCGTTGAAAGTTAGCTCTGGGTGAATTTCGTCACCAAACTGAAAACCAGGTCCGCCCATACCGGTACCGGTTGGGTCTCCACCTTGAATCATGAAATCAGGAATGATGCGGTGAAAAATTACGCCGTTGTATAGCGGCGTGCCTTTTGCCTGCGGTCCCCTTTTTGGGTGAACCCAGTCAATAGTTCCAGTGGCCAGGCCAATGAAATTCTCGACTGTCTTTGGGGCGTGTAGGGCGAAGAGATTTACTTTGATTTCGCCTTGGTTAGTTTTAATGGAAGCAACGTGGGTATGTATAGTCATCCCTCTATTCTGGCACGAGATGAAACCCTCTGCTTGAACAATTGAAGGTTAGTTACTATTGAAGATGGACATGTAGTCCCTAGTGCGTC